>JBBRVA010000149.1:0-12463 GCA_038247295.1 Caldilineales bacterium
AGGTCCGTCACCACCGCTTGATCATTGCTCTGCAACAGCGCCCAATTTTGTGCACCATCGGTTGTCATCGCGACGCCGACTGGGCTTTGGTGCAACTGGGTCGAGCCGTATAGGTAGCTGGTAGCAGCGTAGATCACACTCGGTTGCGCCGGGTCGATGGCCAACGCATCTACTTGCAGACGTGAGCCAGGCAAGAGACCCAGACCAGCGTTAGCTGTCGCCCATGTGCGGCCATCGGTGCTTTTTAGCAAGCCACGGTCGGTTGTGCCTACATAGATCGTCGTCGGTTGCGTATCGGCTAGTGCCAACGCGGTGGGCGTGCTGCCCAAATTGTCGACACTGGACCAAGTCAACCCAAAGTTGTCGGCACGATACAGATGCCACGCTGTGCGAACGAAGGTCAGACCTGCACCTGTGCTATCGGCAACGATATCCAACACTGGCTCATCCAGCAATAGATGCCCACTTTCGATCATGCTCGAACCTACATCGCGCAGGCGGAAGACGCCCGCGTTGTCGGTGCCCACATATAGAATCCGTTGATTGCTGTCCATGGCTAGGTCGGTCGCACCACCGATGATCTCTGTATTCAGCGGTACACGCAACCAATCCTGACCATTATTGACTGTTCGATAGACGGCCATTTCGTTCGCCGCACCAATGTAGACAGTTTGGTTATATTTTTTATCCACAACAACCGCGCCGACAATCACATTTTCCGGAGTTGACACGGCAGTCCAGCCTTGCGGACCACCAGCGAAGAGGGCGCCACCCTCAACAGCATAACTAACAGCGGTTGCTTCTACGGCGGGGGCGAAGGCGCGTACTTTGCTTAGGCTTGTCTTATACACAGCAGATGGCTGTACATACCGGGCGTTGACTACGCCGGTAAAGACTGCGCTAATCAGAATAGCCGTCAGGATGATGATTGAAAGCGTGTTTTTGCGAATCTTTAAGGCATTCATCAGCTTGCTCCCCTCACTATGTTTTCTATCTATGTGTTTTCTAGCTATGTAATTCATGAAGTGATTGTTTAGTTTTCGTGATTGATTACAATCTTGCTTACTACTATCGTGCCTGTAATATCGTGATTGTAACAATCTATCGTTGATTTATAGTTTACAGAACGTTTAACGTTTCTGTTTGACATTTTTGACATTCAATTCGGACCGTTAGCCCACGGCGTCCGATTAGAGATGCAGCAGACTTGTTGCTTTATGCGATCCATCTTAACAGGTGCTGAAGATGTTTGCTGTGGATTCAACCCCTGCCACCCTGTGCAGTAGGACACGCCACATGCCGTATGGTCAAACAATATTCACAACAAAAATCCATCTCTCATTTTTGACGCAATGCATTTTCTCTGCTATACTCCTGTCTTGCCTGTGGGCCTGTAGCTCAGTTGGGAGAGCGCTACAATCGCACTGTAGAGGTCATGAGTTCAAGTCTCTTCAGGTCCACCAATTCATTCCCATCACGTTATGGGAAAGCGTATCAGAGGTCTGAATAGTATAATTACCTTTCATGACCAGGTCTATAAGACATTCTCTGAAACGCTTGTCAGCTTGACACTGATTCAAATTTAAGTATAATAAGCGCATAACTGTTCGTCAGTTGCAATATCGAGGGCCTGTAGCTCAGTTGGGAGAGCGCTACAATGGCATTGTAGAGGTCATGAGTTCAAGTCTCTTCAGGTCCACTCTCTAATCAACAAACCCCTTCTACTAGACGATATAGAAGGGTTTTTTGTTGCCTCTTTTACTTGATAGTTGCTGCTTTTTCTCCTGATTGTTAATTTTTTCAAGCTGTGCGATAATTCCTCCACACCATCCACAACCTGCGTGTTACTTGTGTGCAGCTAGCACCTCCGTATCTACGCAATTCCATTCCGCTGTTAATCCGTTCCGTTCGGATCATCTGCTGTTTTTTACACATTTAGAAAGGTTAATCGGGTGCATCATGAGTCGAGCACTGGATGAACTGCGTCCTGTCCACTTTGAACTGGATTATGTGATCTATCCCGAGGGTTCGGTATTGATCTCAATGGGCAACACGCGCGTGCTGTGTAATGCCACTGTGCAAGATCAATTACCGCCCTGGCTTCGGTATGCCAAAAAGCGCCACGGTTGGGTTAGCGCCGAATATGCCATGTTGCCACGCAGCACAGCCGAGCGTAACAGTCGCGAGACAGTGACGCCTAAAGGGCGCACACAAGAGATTCAACGCTTGATTGCGCGCAGTTTGCGCGGCGCAGTGAATTTGGAGAAATTGGGTGAACGGCAGATCATGGTAGATTGTGATGTGATCCAGGCCGACGGTGGTACACGTACCGCGGCCATTACTGGGGGATATGTGGCGCTTGCATTGGCGATCCGCCGGCTGGAGAAGCGGGGCACGGTTGGGCCGGGTGTATTAACTCAATCGGTTGCTGCGGTCAGCGTGGGGGTCGTCAACGGCAAAGCGGCACTGGATTTAGATTATCAGATGGATTTGAACGCCGATGTGGACATGAACGTGGTAATGACCGGTGAAGGTCGTTTTATTGAAGTGCAAGGGACTGCCGAACGAGAGCCCTTTGGGCGTGGCGCGCTGAATGCCATGCTGCTACTGGCGGAAATTGGGATCAAAGAACTGCTGGTATTACAGACTGAAGCGTTGGCAAGGGCAAAAATTTGAGGCTAATTTATTTTCCACCATTGCTGTATACTGTTTGAAATTTCCCCGTGCGTGTTGGCGCAGCCAATGCCTGGTCAATGGCATCATCGCGCCGCACTTTGTAGGTGGGAATGCCGGCGGCTTCTAATTCGACCTGCACCGCTTCGTAACTGTGTGGCTGATCGAAGGTGGTGGCGTCGATGAGTACAGCCACGCTGTTAACACCCCGCCGCTGAATCTGTTGCAGCGCAATTGCCCAGGCCGGGCTGGGGTCGGCGCTGATCGCAATCACTGTATCGTTGCGATTAAGCCGCACGCCTTCGGTTGCGATCAGATTGGCCAACGGTAATCCTCCACCTGCCTCCACCACCGCCAGCGCCTCCATGATCTTATTCAACTGACGTTCCCCACGATCGGCCTGCAAAAATTCACGCCCGCGTCCCCGGCTGCTCATGCCAACCGACCGGTTGCGCATCAAAAAATAGCGCGCCAGGCTCGCCGCTACAGTGACGGCATATTCCGTTGTAATCGGCGGCAACTCAATCTGGCTCTTCTTGTACGTTTTACTGCGCAGGGCAAAGATTGTCGGCTCAGGTGGCTTCGGCTCCCAATCCATCGCCGCTTCGGCGCCTTGGAAGAGATCAAGATAGAGCCAGATATCGGCGGTGGGATCAAGCTCGAATTCTTTGGCGATCAGGCGACCGGCGCGCGCACTGCTGGGCCAGTGGATGCGATTGAGACTGTCGCCATGCACATAATCGCGCACACCGGCCACGTTGCTGGTCAATTGGTAGGTGCGCCGATGACGTGCTTCACCGCCAGAAAGATCGGACATGGTTGGTTCAAATGAAGTTAACTCAACTGCAAAGGGATAGACAAGCAGAAAACCAGTATTGGCCAACTTCTGCTCCATCTCGAAAATACCCAACGGATCACCGCTGCGCAGCGTAATTGGGCCAAGGCGGAAACTACCGCGCTGGGTGCAGAGTGTTTTTACCTGCCAACGTTGACTGCCCAAGCGCCCCAGGCTACTGATCACACGGCTGGCCTGATAATGCCAGGGTAAAGTCGACTGGTCGCGCACCTCTAGCCATAATTTGGGCAAATAGCTGCGATTGGTAACTTCGAACTGCTCTTCTGCAAACTGGCCTACCTGGCTACGGCGTGTACGTGTAAAACGGCGCAGATTGACGGCGCGCACGCTGTTCCACGCCCAGAGGTAACTGAGCAGGAGCACACCGGTCAATAAATAGGCCAGATTAAAGGCCAAATTGTGGCCGCTATTGAGCGCCAGCACCCAGGCGATGACGAGCGCGGAAAGAAGAAAAATTAGACGTGAGGACATGGGTTATCACTGACCAATTACTATTACTAGTAGTAGGTAATTGGTAATTAGTAACTTGTTTCTATCACTTACCAATTACTACTTACCAATTACCGTACTCTGGCGCGCGCACCCGGCACAGGCGTGTGGCGTAGCGTGTCTTCAATAATCTGGCGCGTTGTGACATTTTTGATGCGCGCCGAAGGACTGATGATCAAGCGATGGGCCAAGGTTGCTTCGGCGAGTAGCTTAACATCGTCTGGCACCACGAAGTCACGGCCCTCAATTGCGGCCCAGGCCCGTGTGGCAGAAAAAAGCGCCAAACTGCCGCGTGGGCTAGCCCCCAGATAGATGTCGGGATGGTCACGCGTCGTGTTGACCAGATCGACAATATAATTTTTAACTAGATCATCAACATAGACAGTACGCACCTCGCGCTGGGCTGCCACTAATTCCTCGACGCTGAGCATTTGCTGCAAGTCTTGAATTGGATGGTGGTCGGACTGGCGGTTGAGCACCTCCACCTCGTGCGCTTTGCTGGGATAGCCCAGGTGAATGCGCATCATAAAGCGATCTACCTGCGCCTCGGGCAAAGGGAACGTGCCTTCGTATTCGATTGGATTTTGCGTTGCCAACACTAAGAAAGGCCGCGCCATGGCATGTGTGACGCCATCGACTGTCACTTGGCGTTCTTCCATCGCTTCAAGCAAGGCCGATTGGGTCTTCGGTGTGGCACGGTTAATCTCATCGGTCAGAACAATTTGGGCCATAATCGGCCCAGCGCGGAACTCAAATTCCATCGTCTTCTGGTTAAAGATGCTAACGCCAGTCACATCGCTAGGCAGCATATCCGGTGTAAATTGGATGCGGCGAAAGGTGCAACCGATGCTGCGCGCAATGGCACGCGCTAACATCGTTTTGCCTACACCTGGTACATCCTCAATCAACAGATGTCCTTCGCAAAGCAGTGCAACCAAAGTAAGACGAACTTCGTTTTGTTTGCCGATAATCACTTTTTGGACATTTTCCATTACGCGATTGGCGACAGCTTGAGCGATTTGCATTCAGCCCCCAAGAATTAAAATATAGTAGAATTCTGATATGTAACTGCATCGCGGCTGAGAAATTTAATTGCGATGCAATCGGGATCGTCGGAAAGAGTAAATAACGGAAAAATGAACCATTATCCTGGTAACAATACCGTATCTAGCGTCAACGGGCAAAAAATTAGAGTGCATATGATGTAGGCTACTTTACAACTTTGTTTTTGCTTATCAGCCGAACATATCCCAACACAATCTTTTGCCAACCAGCAAAACCTTGGTTTGCAACGCTTTACAGAAAGGACTTGTTTCCAAGCAGGCTTTTTCTGAAATTTTAACGCCAATTTAAAAGTTTACCCTTTGCGGTTCGACAATCTGCATAAACTTGTTATAATTAGACAGTGGATCGTCGTGAGTATTGCGTAATTCTTTGTTCGATCAGTCGCCACTGCATATCATTGACGCTAAAACGCCGTGGGAGTTCCATTGCGTGAAATTTGTCATGCGTTGCGCACTGCCGGATCTACCTTGTGCAACACAGGCTATACTCTTTCCGGATGGCATGCCGAAGTAAGCAACCCGCATTGATCTTATGCACCCAGTCCGAATTTCTCCTCATTATAGTAGTTTAGGATAAAAGTTGCAATGGAATTACATGAATATCCACGACCTGCAAATGACACCGGGATTGGTATCCATTGGTCAGTTGGTTATGCATCGGCAATTGGCCTGGCCAGGATTCGGGAATTTTGGTTGCCCGAATTAAAAGCGATGGGTGTTAAGTGGGTAAAGATTTATAATCATGAAGGGGCGCAAGAGTTTGCGGAATTACTCTTGGCCGAAGGTTTCATGCCTGTTGTGCGGATTTATCGCGCCAGCCCCAATCCAGGGCGCTTGGGTGTGAAAGAAATGGTGCAGATCGACGCCTTTTTACGGCTTGGTGTACGCTATTTTGAATTTAATAGCGAGCCGGATCAGGATGCTGAATGGAAAGGTGGCCGTGTACCGGCGAATGGCATTGATCTGGTCGTTGAAAATACAGTTGCTAATTTAGAATTAATTCTGGAACGCGGCGGTATGCCTGGCATACCGGCCGTGTCAAACGGCAATCGTTGGGATCTTGTGGGGAAGATCATTGCTTATGGGCGCAAAGATCTTTTCGCTGGCCCCGTTTGGCAAGCAATTCATAATTACTCGCGCAACCGCCCACTTGATTATCCCTATGATATTGGCAACCAAGAAGGGGCGGCCTATACGCATCGCTTTTATCAAGTTGTCGCCGACGAAAATTGGGGTGACAATGCCTGGCGGGGGCGTACGCTAGACGAAGTGAATCGTCTACGGGCCGATCGCGCCAATCCTGGCGCTACGATCAACGAAGATTCGGCCAGTTGGCTGGCCTATGAATTTTTCGACGCCCGCCTGCGCAGCCATTTGGGCCGCAGCCTGCCGATCCTCTCGACGGAAAATGGCTACTTGGTTGGGGAAGATACCGATGCCCGCTATCCGGCTACGACGCCCGACCTGCATATGGCGCAAACCCTAGAAGCATGTCGGATTATGATGGGGACCAGCCAGCGCTTCAAGCAGGCGCCTGACTACTATTTTGGCACGGCCTTCTGGCTGCTGGGCAATGAGAAGCTGGGCAGCACCAGCACCTGGTGGGAAAATCATGCTTGGTATAGTGACCGTTGGTCTGGTGGCTCATTGCCGGTGGTCTGGTCATTGAAGGCAGAGCCAAAGACAGCACGCCATTGGCAAAGTGGTGGCGCCGCCGGCGAATTGATCAAATTGGTGGGAACTGTGGCGCATGCTGGTGAAAACCGCTTGGTGGTTGTCGAAAAGGGTGGGCGCGAACGGGCGCGTGCGCTGCTCGATGCTAATAGCCGGTTTACGATTCCTGAATTATTACCGGGCAATTACCTGGTGCGTATGCCGGGCACCCAAGCCGAGCAGTCCGTCGAGTTGACGCCGGATCAGCCAGAAGTCGTACTCAATTTTGACCTTTCGCCCCCGCCCCCCACCTCCGCGCGCAGTCAGATTAGCGGCAAGGTGCGTGGTGGCTCTGGCGCCGTCGTTATGTTGTTGCGCGCCAACGATGGCGAAGAGTGGGTTACGATGGCACGCAACGATGGCTCGTTTCGTTTTATCGATCTGCCACCGGCCACCTATAACTTACGCGTGAACCCTGAAGGTAGTCGCGTGGAAAACATCGTGCTCGACGGTGTGGCCGAACGCGAAGTCGAGTTAGCGGTGGCGGGTTGGGGCTACACAACCCGCGTTGGTGCTGAGACGCCTAATGTCGGTGCTATTTTTTGTCGCGTCGAAGGCCATAATGGTCTAGCTGTGCGCGTTCATACCGCCGCTTGGAGCAGTGAACCCGTCTACACGGGCCGCGCGCCTGATATCGGTCCCTTTGCCTGCCAAATTGAAGGTTTAGAGATCGGCCATTATATTTTATCCGTTGATGGCTTGACCGATGAAGATGGTAAGCGCATGCAAATCGAAGCGCGCGTCCATGTCGATAAGAAGCGCATCCCGTTGGTCGAATTTGTGCATTCCAAGGTCGACGAGCCGGCAGTTGCGCAAAATTCTAGCATTGTGGGACGAGTGATTGGTGGCGTTGCGCTCGATCAGAAAAATCTGATTACGTTGATTGATAGCCAGGCAAACCGTCAGGAGCAGCCGCTCGATGCCGAAGGCCGGTTTGCGTTCGAAAATTTGGCGGCTGGCCTCTACTCGGTGGAACTGCAAGGCTATGATGACCAGATTGGGCAAGCCGATATTGCGTTGGATGGCGCCAATCACGTCGCGCTAGAGCTATTTGTACCCATGCGTGAGCCAGAAGCTGCCCCCAATGTCGCGCTCGCCCGCAGCGCAATTGTTGGGAAGGCGCCGGGCGCAGCAGGTACCATTGCGCGTCTGGTTGATCGGGTTGGTAATGAACTGAAGCAAGTGGTCGACGACCATGATTGCGTGCGCTTTGATGGATTGGCGGCGGGCGTCTATGCCCTCTTCGTTGAGCCAGGTTATCAGCAAACGAACTTGACCGTCGATGGCAGCAATGGCCAAGAAGTAACCTTTAGTGAGTTGTTGCCGCGTTGGGAAGCCGAGACCAGTAGCGCTGGTTCAATGCCTGGTTACAGCGTTGTGCGCGTCGAGGTCGAAAAGTCGCCCAGTCTGCCTGTCCACATCTGGAAAGAAGATTGGGAAGGGATGATGCGGCGGACAGGCAGTAAGCCAGAATATGGCCAGTTTGCGCTAGAGTTTAGCCCGCTCGGTCCTGGCCAGTATATGGTGGAACCAGAAGGTTTGGGGATTTGGACAGGCGTGGAACTGACTGGCTTGGAAGCAGTCTGGATCAATTTCCGGCGCTATATGGCACCTAGCGCGCCCAATGTAGTGCGTCTGTTGGCCATTGTAGCGGAGCCAACCCCTGTCGCCACTGGCCAGACGACGCACGAGCAACCAGCCTATTATTTATATATTGGGCCCCATCAAAATGCCACTGCCAATGATTTGATTGCCCTTTTGCGTTTTGCCAGCCATTTCCGACCGGAGATTGGCAATAGTTTGGAAGCAGCGATGAAAGCCGATCATGTGATCATTCTGGGCCGACCCGACGAGGTTAGCACCGATGTCGAGCTTCTGCTGCGCTCCGCTATGATCGAAGTCGAGCGTGTGCCAGGCGGAATTGCCGAGTTTTTTAAAAGTCGGCGCGCCTAAATTAAATGGACCAAATTAATTGGGTTGTCAAAAGTAACTCTATTAGTACGGACACTGAGAAATAGCCTAGCCATGAGACCGAAGCAACCAAATAGTGTTCGCTAATCGCGTGTGAAATGTAAGTTTTTATACTTCTATACCGCAGCTGCGCATGAACTTGCGGCATAGAAGTAGCTTGAATAGCCAGCTTAAAAGCGTGCTCTATATTTAGCCCATACTTCATCCGGCAGGGGTGTGCTGGCGGCCCACACGTTGGCTTCCAACTGTTCCACGTTCAAATTACCCAGTGGATTGCCATGAATGCGCTCCTCCTTGAGACAAAACTGGAGCGCGAGTTGCAATAGGTTGATTCCTTCGTCAAGACACCACTGGCGCAGGGTTTTGGCCGCCTCCACATCTTGATCGTTCTTGTAGCGTCCTTTGGCGCGCGCCTCGTCAATATCAATCCCGGTCAATAGACCGCGCACAATCGACCAGCCGTTCATCACCCCGATATCGGCTGCCGTGGCCGCGGGTAAAATATCCGTGGCCGCGGTTTGGCGCAGCAGATTGTAGTTATTGAAACATAAGAGCAGATCGACATCACCTGTCGCAATCGCCTGCAAATGGAAATCGTGCTGGCGCATGCCATACCCCACATTGCGCACCAGCCCGCGCGCTTTGAGTTGTAACACGCCGTCTAGCGTACCACCTTTCGCCAACGTTGGCTCCATCTGTAAGGGATCATGGATCAGCATGCCGTCAAAGTAATCGATGTTTAGAATCGTCAACTGATCTTCGACATCGCGGATTACCCGTTCAGCGGAATAGTCGGGTGTGCCTTCGCCATAGAAACCCCACTGGGCGGCGGAATGACAGCAGAGTCGACCAGTAATAATCACATCTTGGCGAGGGATTTCTTTCATCGCCAGCCCCAGCTTGCGCAGCGAATCGCCATAGCAGCGCGCACAGTCGAAGTGATTGACGCCCAGGCTGATCGCATGTTTGATCAGCGCCACCGCATCCTCATCGGACACAAAACCAAAATTGTTGCCAAAACCTTGCGTGCCAAAGGGAATTACTGGAATGCTCAATCCGGTTTTGCCCAAGCGGCGGCGGGGAAGTGGATGGGTTGCTTTTTGTGCAGATTCAGCCATGATCGATTCCTTTGTATTGGTGAGTGGTAAAAGGTAATTGGTAATTGGTAAGTGATGGCACTAGCTGTTAGCTATCAATTACCAATTACTACTTACGCTTTATTCGTAAACAAACAGTCCCGTCCGGTTGCGCTCGATAAAATCCCAATCGTAGCGCACGCCCAACCCTGGACCGTCCGGCACGGGGACGCAACCATCCTTGCCCAGGTCCTCTGGTTGATCGGAGTAGCCACAGGTGTAGACCGGCGGGATCATATTGGGCATGCCAGGGCCCATTAAGGCCATTTCGTAAAAATGGGTGTTGCGCGTCGCGGCGATGACCACGCGGTGCGCCGGTCCGCAGGCGTGGAATTGTACATCTAGACCCAGTGCCTCGCACAAATGAGCGATCTTGAGCGCACCCGTAATGCCCATATCGTACTCGGGGTCGGCATGGATCATGTCGCAGCCGCCCTGGATCAAGAAATTGGCCTTTTGTTCCAAACCGCGCACATGCTCGCTGACCAGGATCGGTGTTTTAAGCTTTTCGCGCAGCCGTTGGTGGCCGAGGGCCGAGACGCCGCTGTCGCGATAGGGATCTTCGTACCAAAAATAATTGGCTTCATCACAGGCGCGGCCCACAGTAAGTGCATCCATAAAGGTGCGCAGTTGGCAGGCCGGGTCGATCATCAAATACAGTTCATCGCCGACGCGCGCCCGTACGCCGAGCAAATTGCGCACTTCACGCCGCACATCACCATTGTGCCAGCCATGAATTTTAAAGCCAACAAAACCGGCCTCCTTGCATGCTTGCGCATAGTCGGCAAAGGCTTCAGGTGTATCGAGGCCACCCGGTTCCTCCTGCGCGTGATAGGTGCTGGCATAGGTGGGTAGCCGCTTGCGGAAGGCGCCAATCATGCGCGCGACCGACATGTTGTGTTTCTTGCCGGCCAGATCCCACAAGGCAATGTCGAGCGGACCGTGGCCCATGTGATCGTAGGCGCGCACTTCACGTTTTAGATCATCGTAGATTAGCTCGCGCGCTTCCGGGTCGCGGCCGATCAGGTTGGGGGCCAGCATCTGCATCTGGCCCAACGTCGACGGCGTACTGACCCAGTGCGTCACATATTCGCCCTGCGCGTCGTCGTCGCAAAGGATGCGGATGGCGAAACGGGTAGCTTTGAATTTGGCACCGGGCAAGTGGATCAAATTACCTACACCCGTGGCCGAATGCGCGCCCAGCCCGACGTTGTCGATGTCAAAGCTAAAGGTGTGGATTTCAACGCGATTAATAATGCTCATGCTGATTCTCCCGTCTTGTGCGGTCTTGGCAAAAATATCTCATGTAAGTGGTAGATGGAATGGCGGCAAAAGAATGAAGGTAGTGTATCATGGTGTAACAAAGGAGGCGAACCATGAAACATTGTCCCAATCCCAATTGTCCGTTCCTGGCCCAAATGGGCATGGTGGCGGAATTTCACGACCCGATCGAATTTTGTGCAGATTGTGGTACCGTACTTGTGCCTGGGGAAGCACCAGATGTCGAGCCGCTATCAGCTACTTCCGGTCTCAGCGATCAGCAGATCGCCGAGATGGTGACGCTTTGCAGCTTGGACTCAGCGGAAGATGCTGCCCTGTTTCAAGCGAAGCTGGAATTCCAGACCATCCCCGCCACCATCGTGCCGATTACAACTGACGCCGACGAAGACTCCGGCGCTCCAATCGAGCTATTTGAAGTACATGTTCGCCGCGACGATCTGCTGCGCGCTACCTATCTGCTCGACGCATGGATGGCCGAAGAGCTGGAAGATGCCGGTGACACAGACCTAGATGACACAGACCTAGACGATGATCCGGCCTGGGCAGCTACAGCCACTGATCCAGCCGCGCGCGATTTGCCAATTGATGCGCCCGTTGCCGCCCGCGTCTCTGCCCACGAATCGGGTGCGGCTGAACGAACGTCCGCCCGTTCAGAAGATCTGCCCACCGAGAAAACGAGCGGCTCCAACCCAGTTTTTCTAATTGGGGTGATCTTGGTCGTGGTGTTGTTGGTCCTCTTCGTTTTGCTGCGGATGATGTAGATGGCAGGATGACGGGCTGACAAGATGACAGAGGGACGTCCCTCTGTCATCCTGTCAGCTTGTCAGCTTGTCAGCTTGTCATCTTGTCAGCTTGTCAGCTTGTCATCTTGTCAGCTTGTCAGCTTGTCATCCTGTCATCCTGTCATCCTGTCATCCTGTCATCCTGTCATCTTGTCATCCTGTCAGCCCGTCATCTCATTTTTTCCACAAGCATGCACTTCACTCCACCCAAACCGGCGGTGCCGGATCGACGCCGTGCTTTTGGAAGATGGCGTCGATCTCTTGCAACTCTTCTGCGCTAAGCGACCAATCGAGTGCGCCCAGACTGGCATCGACTTCCTCCGGCCGGCGGAAACCGACCAGCCCCACGCTGACCACGGGGTTGGAAAGCACCCAACGCAGTGCTAGATGGGCAACAGTCTTGCCATGGCGCGCCGCAATTAATTTCAATTCTTCGACCACGGCCAGATTCTTCGGAAAATTTTCTGCCGTAAAGAGGCTCAGCCCAAAGGCGCGTCC
>JBBRVA010000150.1:0-12433 GCA_038247295.1 Caldilineales bacterium
CGGATGATGATTGATGATGAGTAGGCTAACCCAATAGCCAAGACCGAGCAATAAAAGGCCGACCCAACCTGCGATTAGACCAAAGCGTAAGCGGCGTGCCGCTTTTTGCGCCCAAAATCGCTGCCACTTAAGCCCCATTCGTTTCTCCCTTGATCACCCTATACGCGGCCTACCCTCTAGCCGAGCGCTTTCCTCCTATTCTACGGCTAAAACCACAAAATGACTAGTAGGCCAGACCGGTTTAAACACCGGTCTGGCCTGTTGTCGACCCACGTCGCTAGAACAGCGTAGCGATACGGTAGAGGATATAGCCTTCATCGATTCAGCCCGAAGAGAAAGTATATATCTTTTATCTTACATTCTGTCAGGAAAGCGTCTCAACCCTCACCCCAGGATCAATGATAACATCAGCAACATCAATAAATGTAAAGTATCTTTGCTAGTAGTGAGAGCACGACAAAGTCTCTCGCCCAACCGGCACTGATCGAAAATGTGCAGTAACAACGGACCACTAACGTGGTGCGGCTATTTAATTTTGGGGGAATTTGTACGCAGATTGGCGCAGATTAAATACGAGCAAAAATCCGCGTTTATCCGCGATAATCCGCGTACAAAAATTTGCATGATAGATCTACTCGTAATCATAAAACGATTCAAAAATTGAAAGGAAAATCCCTGTGCCTCAACGTCGGCGCGCGCCATCTGCTTTATTGATTGCCTTTTTAGTCAGCGTACTCGTCATAAATACGATCTTGCCTAGCGCTAATTGGGCGCAAGAAGCGGACAATGCCACCAACCCCGCACCAAGTGCGGCAGAACCGCTTCCGCCGGACAGTGGTGAGTGCCAAAACAAGCTCTTTCTGCCGACAATTATGAGCATGGAGAGTGCCCCTCCGCTAGAAAATACGCCGATCGAAACGACGCCGGTCGATCCACCCCACGATCATGCCACCCATGATCATGACCACGACGACTACGTGTTGGCCGAGTTGGCGCGCCAACGCAATGAGCCGCCTTTTGTGGACCCGCAAATCGATGCTGCCGCGACTGGGCCGCTTAACCAAGTGGGGCAGTGGGGCGCAGTGACGACTTGGCCTTTTGTCTTTGCCACGGCGGTCAGCCTGCCCGATGGCCGCATCGCAGCCTGGGGCGGCAACAACACCACCTCGTTTAGCGGCGGCACCAGCACCTATGCGTCGGTGTGGAATCCCGCCAACGGGCAGTTTCAATCGATCAATCATAGCGACCATTCGATGTTCTGCGCCATTTCCACCATGTTGGAAGATGGGCGCGTCTTTGTCAACGGGGGTGATGGCACACGCGAGCGCGTCAGCATCTTCGACTATCGCAACAACACGTGGACGCGCAGCAACAACATGAGCACAGGCCGCTGGTACAACGGCGCGGTCGCGCTGCCCAACGGCAAGGTCTTCACCATGTTGGGCGATCCAGGCGGGCCTTACCCCGAACTGTGGACGCCGAATGTGGGCTGGTCACTGCTCACGGGTGCGAATTTGAACAATGGCATCTTGAATTACACGGGTTACCAGAGCACCTGGTTGCCCTATTTGTACCTGGCGCCCAATGGCCAAATCTTTCACGCGGGCCCCACCACACAGATGAACTGGCTCAACCCGACGGGCAATGGCAGCATCAGCAATACGGGGTTGACCAACACCTGGTATCCCAAATACTCGAGCGCCGTGATGTATGAAGAGGGCAAGATTTTGGTGGCCGGTGGGTCGGCCAATAGCACCAACACCGCGCCGGGCACCAATCAAGCCATGATCGTCGACTTGACAGGGGCGAGCGCCCAAAAGACCGTCGTGGCTTCGATGGCGTTGGCGCGCAAATTCAACAACGCCGTCGTGCTGCCCAACAACGAAGTGATGGTCATCGGCGGCAATACCTCGGGCACCGAATTCAGCGATGTGGGCACGCAACTGGAACCGGAGCTTTGGAACCCGGACACGCGCACCTGGCGCCGCGTGGCCAACCACGCTGTGCCGCGCAACTATCACTCGGTGGCCTTGCTGATGACCGATGGCCGCGTCTGGTCGGGCGGTGGCGGGCTGTGTGGCTGCAGCGCCGATCACCCGGATCATCAGATCTATTCACCGCCGTATCTTTTTAACGCCGATGGCACAATGGCCACGCGCCCCACGATTTCTTCGGCGCCCAACGCCATTACTTATGGCAGCACCTTTACGGTGCAGGCAACCGCTGGGGCGACGAAGTTTAATCTGATCAAGATGTCGGGTGTTACCCACAATTTGAACTCGGATCTGCGCCTGCTCAAGGTGCCCTTCACTTCACCGGCCGCAGGTCAATATCAACTGACTGTCTCCAACAACCCCAATGTGTTGACCCCCGGCTACTGGATGCTTTTCGCCGTCAACAGTGCGGGCGTGCCTTCTGTGGCCAAGGTAATTCAAGTCGTCTCTTCGGGCGCACCCACTGTCGTCAACCCTGGCGCCCAATCGACGCTGCTCAACGCAGCGGTCAACTTGCCAATCAGCGCCGGCGATCCGAATGGCGATCTGTTGAGTTATACCGCCACTGGTCTGCCCACGGGGCTGGTCATCAACAGCAGCACCGGTCTTATCGCCGGCACTGCGACCGCCGCGGGGACGTATCAGGTGACGGTGAGCGCCAACGACGGCGCCAACACGACCAGCGCGACCTTTGATTGGGCAGTTTTCCAACCGGGCGCCACCCGCTATGTCAAGCTGGAAGCGTTATCCGAAGTGAATGGCAACCCCTGGACATCGGTCGCTGAGTTTCAAGTGCTCGATGGCAATGGCACACCGATCAATCGCGTCGGCTGGACAATCACCGCCGATAGCCAGGAGACCGCCGGCGAAAATGGGCACGCCACGAACGCCACTGATGGCAACACCGGCACCATCTGGCACACCCAATGGCAGGCGGCCAATCCGGTCCATCCCCATTGGCTGGTGGTGGATTTGGGCGCCACGTTTAAGATTGGTGGTTTTCGCTATCTGCCGCGTCAAGATGGGGCCAATGGTCGGATCGCCAATTATAAGTTTTACATCAGTGCGGACGGTGTTACCTGGGGCGCACCGGTGGCACAGGGCACCTTCCCTAACAGTACAGCCGAACAGGGTGCATCTAGATAGAGTGAATCGTCAACGCTGCTACTGCTCACCTCAGTGGCCGTGAGTGTATTCAATTGTTCTGAAACAGCCGTTGTTGCTATGCTGGCAAGATGTGATGTAAGCGTAGCATCTAGGGCGATGTTTTTGTCTACATCTTGTGCTGACACCGAAGCTGGCAGCATAGATGCTAGAAAAATCAACAAAGCAATGAGAAGGTGTCTATACTTCTCATTAGACGGGACCTTGAGGTGCATACTTCAGTCTCCTTGTTCTTCATGCAGGTGTGTTTTTAACGCTAATCTTATTAAGTAGGCAAAGTTGTTGGGATGCAATTTGCTTACCAACAATATATCAGATTTTCACTTAAGCACTTGCGCATTTGCGTAAGTCTCCGATGAACTGATCTGTTGTATTGGCGTCGCTGCTTATAATTCTGCCAACGTTTTCGGTGCATCAGGGTGAAATTCGAGAGAAGCAGCAATTTTCTTTAACCGTTCCGTCATCTCTGGATTGCCAGTGTAGGCGTTGATCGACAGTACCAAATTACCATACTCGATCAAGACGGCCTGTACTACCGTGTCACCGCTGACATGTTGCTCATGCAGCCGACGCGAGCGCATTCCATTGGGCAATTCGATCACACTTTCTTCAATGACCTGTCGTTCCGGCACAACAATCCCGCCCGCTTGTGTGTACCGATTGTACCATTCCAGCAGATTGTCTTCCGTCCGGATTTCAAAGCCCAGGTAGGCAAATTCGATTTTGTTGTCAGCGGCTTGGCCTGCGGCCGGGAATAGGACAATGTAATTGCTTTCCTTGTTTTCCTCAACTTGCCAGTCGTTAGGGTAAATAAAGGAGTAATAGGTTGCATTGTAGCGCGGTAAGGAAAGCGGCATAAAAGTATTTAGCACGACCTCGCCTGCAGTTTGACAAGGGTTATTGGTTTCACTAGCCATTCCCCTAGGATAGGTCACGATAAATAAAAAGGTTTCTCCGTTGTCTGTAAGTGTATAGTAGCTAATTACACCAGCATCGGGAAAGTTGCGCACTTCCCAAGCATAGCCGGCTAGTTGCACTTCAGACTGCTGCATAGGGCCAGATTCCCCACCAGCGATTGCATTTAGCTGGAACATACAATCAGTAATCTCTTGATGCTGAAGCGTGCTGTCAACGAGGCGCCATACCTGGGATGAGAAAGAGACTTGAAATCGGGGTCTACCCTGGTAACCACTTTGTCCCTCAAAAACTTGCAGATTCGTGTCCTGATTCGTGTCCTGAATGGCGGTAACAATTGCAGAGGAAATTGTTGGCGATGGTAAGGGAATTGGGGTAATCTGGTCTTCTTTGCGTGTAGCATTATATTTTGCTTCTTCGGTGAGAAAAGAGGGACTGACAGTGGCGTGTGAAGTTGCAGTAACGACATTGGCTAGCTGGGGAGTCGAAGGTTTATTATTACAGCTAGTCAAAAATACACCTATAACAAAAAGCAAGAACACAATATATCTGTGCTTCATTTCTTCACCCCTATTTCTTTTTCCATTTTGATCAACAAAGATAGCAAAATACGCACACCCTTTGTCCAACAAAAGGTGTGCGTATTCTCAAAATCTCGCAAAATAAGTAGGCAACTAAATTAATATCCTATCCACTTAGGAACACGGATTTTATTAAACCAAGAACTTGAGCGCGGTTTGCTCAGAGAACTTGCTGGCTTTATTTAATCCACGTTCCTTAGTTTGGCCAGATTAGTTCAAACACAACGTTTTAGTAACCTCCGCACCTAATATTTCCAGATGGGGTATAATTGACATCTTTTGTAAGTAGAATACGATCAACCCGCATTCCATCTTCGCGAGCCCACAAATTGATCACAGGCAGACTTCCAGTTACATTAACATACGGGCGTTGCCCATCCATTTTAATACTTCTCCATACCCATACATTATTCTGATCATAGCCAGTTATTCTCTGTGAAGATGTGGGTGAAGTATCATTTATGCCCATATAAACAGAGTCGTCATCTACTGTACCACCCATACCACATAGCCATATATAATAATTGCCAGTTGAGTATGAGCGTACATTTGCGTAACGAAGTTCAGGAGATTGCGAAATTACAAGAGGATCAATTCCCCAATTCGTTAGAGGCACTACTGCCATGTAACATTCTGTCGTATTTTTATTTGTAAGATAGGTCGAGCAGTTCCATGAGTGATCGCTTCTTGGTTGATAGACTTGCGTATATGCAACTGGTTCGATAATAAGTGGATCAGTGGTTAGACTTTCTGTTACTCCACAAACACCACTTACTGGGTAATTCAAATTTGGTCTAAATCCAATAAGTGGAGATACGTCTGTTGGCCGTTGGTCTACGTCGTTGAAGTTCACATCGCGTGTCATATGAAAATGCAGATGGGGACCGGTAGAGTTACCTGTATTACCAGAATTTGCGATCCAGTCGCCAATGGTAGTGCTACTGCCTGCAGCGACGCGAAGATATGATAAGTGTGCATAATTGTGATAGTAGCGGCGTGTCCCACCAGCAGCCGTAATATCTGTGTACGCCCTGATCAAAAATCCCCAATCGCCAAGCCAGGCCGCGTAATATATTGTTCCACTATTGGTTGCTAGTACCGGCGTTCCATTATCAACTTGAATATCAATTGCATAAGAGCTTCTACCGGTATGTGCTGTTGAAGAACAACCTACATTTACTGCTGAATCAACGGGTGATCGAAAGTTAGCAGGCAAAGCTTGACGATCAGATGTTACCACCCCAGCGGCATTAACTATATCATTCCTATTCTCATTGATACCTTGCTGTTGTAACTGTTGATAAGATTTTTCCCATTCAACAAACTCACTACTGTGTTGAGTTGCAGATGGAATGGGCATGCCATCAGGCGTTTCTAATTCAGTGGCAATCGTAGCCGGAGCAAGTGTAACTCCATCCGGAGGTACATTCAAGGCTAAAATCTGATCCAAAGTGGTGATTAGTTTCTCATCCGTTTGATACAATTCCGCCAAAGTTTTTGGTGCATCAGGATGAAACTCAAGTGTCGCTACAATATTCTTTAGTCGTTCCATCATTTCTGGATCATCAGTGTAGGCATTAAGTGATAGAACAAGATTGCCATACTCAATCAACACTGACTGTACTGTACCTTCACCACTCGCATGTTGTTCATGTAAACGGCGCGAACGCGTGCCATCAGGCAGTTCAACAACGCTTTCTTCGATAATCTTGCGTTCGAGCACGACTACGCCAGCGAGTTGCGTGTATTTGTCATACCATTCCAGCAGATTGTCCTCTGGTTGAATCTCGTAGCCCAGGTAGGCAAATTCAATTTTATTACTTGGGTGCTTTACCGACGGCAGAAGAGAGCATGATATAATTACTTTCTTTACTCTCCTCCACTTTCCACTCATCCGGGTAAGCAAAGGAGTAGTGACTAGCATCATAGCGTGGCCAGTCGGCTGGCGAGGGTTCTGCGGCTGTTGAGTGCAGTTCATTATTTGCTTGGAAAACAGTGAAAGGCAAGAAGACTTTTATTGGTAGATCAGCATCAGGACCTGCGGGTGAAAAAGAACCAGTAGCAGCATATAGACTAGGGGACTTAGCACCAATACTCAGGATCATGAGTAGTGACAGCACATAGGTAAAGAAGACTAAGGAACGAGGATTCTATTAAACCAAGAACTTCCCTGTCTATATCAAGCATAAATTCACGGTTTTATTTAATCCTCGTTCCTAAAGGCGATTTTTGCATATAGTTCTCCAAAGAGTGTTACAGAAGTTGTGGGAAATAAGTAAGACGCAAATCCGGCATATATCCATTTTCTAGCGCTATACTGATTAAGGAACTTGAGTTTTACCCTCCTCTCTGCTATATTGTTCTACAAATTCTTTATTTGGCACAAAGCTTATCTTCCAACCCTTCTCTATCAATCGCAACGAAAACTAATAACCAAGCTCCAGCAATATAGTAGCACAGAAACTCCGGAATGTGTCAAGAATGATGAGACAAAAAACACAAAAGAATTAGCCTCTAAAAGGGGGAGAAAAAGGTATGCGGCTCCACCACTTCGGGGGAGGGGAGGCTGCGCCTAAGCCGAAAGGTCACCTGTTCTCCGAATCCGTACCCTTGTGGAGAGGGGGTGGGTTAATCCAAACCGCCGTTGGTAAAGGCGGCGGTACGGGAACACCCTGAACAAAGCGTTCCGGATGGCTGGCGTAAGCAGCGTCAAGGGTAGCTTGGCGCTGGGCAATGAGTTGCGGCGCTTGCCCAAAGTGAACGCTGGCGGGGGTGAGCAGGCCCAAGGCGAGATGATGGTGCTCGTTGTTGTACCAGGGGAAGAAGGCTCTGGCCCAGGTGTGAGCCTGGGCTTGCGAGTCAAAGCGCTGGGGATAATCGGGTCGATATTTCATGGTTTTGAACTGTGCCTCCGAAAAAGGGTTATCATCCGGTGTGTAAGGTCGCGAATGACTCTGGTCAATGCCTAAGTTCTAGAGAAACTGTGCCAACGATTGGGCGGTCATGGCCGCGCCGCGGTCTGCGTGCAAGGTTAATTGGTCACGGGCAATGCCTTGGTTGCGGCAACTTTCACCGATCAGGCACTCGGCTAGGTCAGCAGACTCGTGGTCGTCCAAGAGCCAACCGACCACATAGCGACTAAAGACATCCAGAATGACATATAAATAGTAGTACTGCCAGGTCGCTGGCCCCCGGAGTTTGGTAATATCCCAGGACCAGAGTTGATTTGGTCTCGTTGCCAACAGTTCTGGCTTGGTATAGGCCGGATGGCGCAGTTGGTTCCGTCGTTCCTGCACTTCCGCAGATTCGTGCAGAATCCGATACATTGTCCGGATAGAACAGTAGTAAACGCCTTCGTCCAGCAAGGTGGCATAGACCTCATAGGGCGATTGATCGGCAAACCGTTCGCTATTCAGCACCTCCCGCACGGTGGTGCCTTCTTCAGTGCTCGCGCCCTAGCTGGGGTGGGGCGAGGCGCCTTTGTCACCACCGCTTGCGGTTGCCGGCTGCGATAGAGACTGCCCCGCGGAAAGCCAAAGGCGGCACAAGCTTGACTCACCGGCAGGCTTTGCGCTACTTGGGCTTTAAGGTGCGCATTTTCCTGCCGCAGGCGGGCTAGTTCCGCCGCCTGTTCATCCCGTGGCCGCCCCCGTTTTTGTCCGGTTAGCCCTTGTAACTGCCCGCTTTCGCGTTCGTGGCGCCATTCGGTCAAGTACGAGGAGTAGATTCCCTCCCGGCGTAACAACGCACCAATTTGTCCGGGTTCGCTACACGCATCGGCTTCCTGTAAGATCCGCAGCTTGTCCGCTACGCTGAAACGCCGCCGTTTCGCACGCAACACGACTTCCGGATCCGGCTGATGGCTGTTTGACGACCCATTACGATTGACTTTAGTGGTTTTATCCTGAGATATTTCATAGACTCCTTTGCCCTTCATTCTACACTAATTTCGGGCTGGAAACTGTCTCACCTATTATAGACACACAGGGAGACCGTTACGATCATTGCCAATCGTCCACCGGTGTTCACCAATCCTGGCAACCAGAGCAGCGGGATTGGGGTGAATCTCAATTTGCCGCTCAGCGCCAGCGATCCAGACGGGGACACCCTGGCTTATAGTACAACTGTTTTGCCAAGTGGACTGACGATCAATAGCAGCACGGGCGCGATTGCCGGCACGCCATCGGTAGCAGGCAGCACGATTGTCACAGCAACCGTCAGTGATGGGCGCGGCGGTGTGGCCAGCCAGCGCTTTACTTGGATTGTCAACCCGGCCGCGTTGAACATCAACCCGCTCAGCTCGGCGCCCAAGCTTGTGAACAGCGCCGTAAGTTACACCGCCAGTGTCAACAACGGGGTGAACGCACGTTACAAGTGGCTCTTTGGTGACAACACGCCGGAGACGGCGTATAACACTTCGCCCACGATCCAACATGCCTTTGCACAGCCGGGGATCTATGTGGTCAAGGTCACTGCCACCGATGACCGCGGCGTGGAACAAAGCAGCACTTTTGTCCAGGCCATTCATCTGGCACAGACGGCCAGTCGGCCCGCGGTGTCGATGAATATTGCCTACGAAACACGGGCCAATGCCAATGGTCGGGTGTGGGCGGTCAACCAGGACAACGACACAGTGAGCGTTTTTGATGCCGTAACCAACGGCAAAGTCGCCGAGATTGCGGTGGGCAAAGCGCCGCGCAGCGTGGCGATTGCACCGAATGGTCGCATCTGGGTCACCAACAAGGGCGCCGCCACGCTCAGCATCATCGATCCAGGCACGCTAACCGTCGTGCAGACCGTGAACTTACCCTACGGCTCGCAACCCTTTGGCCTCGCCTTTGCGCCGAATGGCAGCGCGGCCTATGTCGCGTTGGAAGCTGTCGGCAAGTTGCTCAGACTCGATCCGGCCAACGGTGCGCAGACCGGCAGCGTGGAGGTGGGCAGCAACGTGCGCCAGATCGCGATCAATGGCGCTAACAGCAAGATCTACATCTCACGCTTTATCACCCCGCGTTTGCCCGGTGAAGAAACCGCCGCGCCGAATGTCGCCATCGGTGGCGGTGAAGTGGTGTTGGTGGATGCGGCCAGCCTGACCGTGATCAAGACGATCTTGTTGCGCCATAGCGACAAACCGGATATTGAAAGCGCGGGCCGTGGCCTGCCCAACTACCTGGGCCCAGTCGTGATCGCACCGGACGGGCTGAATGGCTGGACGCCCTCCAAACAAGACAATCTGCTGCGTGGCACCTTGCGCGATGGCAACAATCTTAACTTCCAGAACACCGTGCGTGCGATCTCCTCCCGCATCGACCTGACCACGGACACCGAAAATTACCCAGCGCGCATGGATCACGACAATGCGGGCATTGCCAGCACGGCCATCTTCAATCAGTCCGGCAACTATCTGTTTGTGGCGCTGGAGACCAACCGCGAGGTGGCGGTGGTAGACGCTTATGGGCAGCGCGAACTCTTCCGCATTGCCGTCGGCCGCGCCCCGCAAGGTTTGGCGCTCGCCCCCGATGGGCTGAAGCTCTATGTGCATAACTTTATGGATCGTTCGGTGACCGTGCTTGACATCAGCAAGATTGTCAACGAAGGCCAGAATACAGCCACCGTGGTGGCGACCTATACGCTTGTCGCCAGCGAGAAGCTCAGCACCCAGGTGCTCACCGGTAAACAACTCTTCTACGATGCCAAGGATACTCGGCTGGCGCGCGACAGCTATATCAGCTGCGCCGCCTGTCACAACGACGGCGGCCAAGATGGCCGGGTGTGGGATCTGACCGGCTTTGGCGAAGGTTTACGCAACACGATTAGCCTGCAAGGCCGCGCTGGCGTGGGGCAGGGCTTCTTGCACTGGAGCGGTAACTTTGATGAGGTGCACGATTTTGAAGGACAAATTCGCACGTTGGTTGGTGGCACCGGGCTCATGACCGACGCCCAGTTCAATACGGGCACGCGTAATCAACCGTTGGGTGACGCCAAAGCTGGCGTGAGTGCGGATCTGGATGCGCTGGTCGCTTATATGAATTCACTCAATACCTTTGCCGTCAGTCCCCATCGCAACACGGATGGCACGCTCACGGCGGATGGGGTGGCGGGCAAGACGATCTTCCAGAATATGAATTGCGCCCAGTGTCACGGCGGCGCTGCCTTTAGCAGCAGCGGCAGCAATACAATCCTGAATATCGGCACGATCAAAACAAGCAGCGGGAATCGGCTGGGCGGAACCCTAGTCGGCATCGACCCGCCGACCCTGCGCGACGTGTGGGTCACCGCCCCTTATCTGCACGATGGCTCGGCGGCAACCCTGGCCGATGCGGTGCGCGCGCATAATAATATCTCGATTGGGGACAATGAACTCGCCCAACTGGTCGCCTATCTGCGCCAGGTTGACGCTAACGAGAGCACCGCACCGACGATCAACCAAGCACCGATCGTTAGCCTCACCGCACCAACCAATGGCGCCACCTTTAACCAAGGCGCGGCGATCAACCTAACGGCGAATGCGGCCGATGTTGATGGCACCATCACCCGTGTGGAATTCTATGCCGGGGCTACCTTGCTCAACAGCGACGCGAGTGCCCCTTATGCCTTCGGCTGGACCAATGCGGCGATGGGCAGTCATGCGCTCACCGCCAGAACATATGACAATCTAGGCGCAAACAGCACCAGCAGTGGGGTGAATATTACCGTTAATCTAGTTGGCGGGACGGGAACGGGTTTGACGGCGCATTACTTCACCAATCTGACGTTGGATGGCAACCCGGTTCTACAACGCACAGAAGCGGTCAACTTTGATTGGCTCAACAGTTCACCGGGCGCGGGTATTGGGGCCGACAACTTTAGCGTACGCTGGCTGGGACAGGTGGAGGCACCGGTCACGGGCGTCTATCAATTCCAGACTGTCTCGGATGATGGCATACGGCTGTGGGCCAATGGTGTCCAGCTGATCAACAACTGGACCGACCACGGCGCGGCCACGGATACCAGTGCGGTGATCAACTTGACGGCGGGCGCCAAATATAACTTGATCCTGGAATTCTATGAAAAAGGTGGCTCGGCGACGGCCAAACTGCTGTGGAAAACGCCGGGCGCAACAACCTTTGCCACACTGCCAGCCAACCGGCTCTATGCGGCAACCAACGTGGCGCAGGGAAAAACGAGCAAACAGTCATCGACGAGCAATGGTGGTGTGGCCGGCCGCGCCGTAGACGGCAATACCAATGGAACATACAGCGCGAATTCTGTAACCCACACCGGATCTAACGCCAACGCCTGGTGGCAGGTGGACCTGGGCAGCAGCTATAACCTCAACAACATTGTGCTCTGGAATCGGACAGACTGCTGTGCGAACCGCCTCGCTAACTTCTATGTTTTTGTCTCCACCAGTGATATGAGTGGTCGCAGCTATAGCAGCTTGGTGAATGACACCACGGTCTGGCGTTATCGGGTCACCGGCCAAGCGCCGACAAAGTTGCACATTCCGGCGAACATCAATGGGCGTTATGTGCGGGTGCAATTGGCCGGCACGAATTACCTCTCGCTGGCCGAAGTACAAGTCTGGGCACGCTAGGCCAAAGCAGACCACTCTGACGGATCATTTAGCCTCAGCTTAAAGATAGGAGCGAGCAACGTGCGTTGCTCGCTCCTATGATTTATAGCGTTAACAATAGCAAGTTGATACACAGCCGGTGCATGGTCACCAGTTGACTGTTCATTTAATGTTTGGACGCGGATTGGCGCGGATAAACGCGGATTAAAGACAAGAAAAATCCG
>JBBRVA010000151.1:0-12406 GCA_038247295.1 Caldilineales bacterium
CCGCATCGCCGAATTTTCAGCTTGATAGTCGTAGGGTACCGGTTGATCGCCAATCCCTACACTCTGGAGTGTGATTCTGCCGCCATAATGGGTTAGCCCTGGATAAAGCCGAAAGATCAGGTTCGGCCATGGGTCAGGGCTAGTATTCACGATAGCAATGCTGGCCCTACCCGTGAGCACATTTTTCTGCGCGTCCAAATCCACCGTAATATCATAGCGGGGCACCTGGGACAGATTATCGAACTGGGTCTGAAAGGCCGGCTTCATGGCCGGCCGGTAGCGGACAAAAGGATCCAACGGTTCGGGTTGGGGACCGTAGATGCGGATCAACAAAAGTGCAAGCAGCAAAAGCAGGCCAACGCCAACTGCCAAGGCTAACCAACGTTGACGCCCCAGCCGAGCGAAGGAGGCATTGATTAAATTGAGTGTCCTCATGAAAATTTCCACATTAGCAGAATTTGCTACGAATTGGGATACTGCGCCAATAACGCCGCCTATTATACTTTGCTTCACGGCAAAGTAGTACTTGGATGAATGTAAAAATGAATTCCTGATTCAAATGTGCTACACTATACATAGGTTAAAAACATAGGTTAAAATTTATCTGCGCCGTTATCTAGCGAATGGGTTAACTTAGATTGTAAGAAGGTAATTTTATCCACTTCTACAAATGTCGCATTTATGTTATGCTTAGATAAGCAAACGGTGAATTGACTAAACTGAGTAACCAAATTTTGGTGAGTCCGACAATTTTCTAATTCTGTCGGTATTATCCCGGTCAGTTCTGGAGGCCTATAAAATGCACGTAGATCGGGTTAGCAACCAATGAGTCATTTTACAACATATCTGCTTTTGGTCCGGCATGGCGAGAATGATTGGGTTGGCACTGATCGCCTGGCCGGTCGCACACCCGAAGTGTATTTGAATGATAAGGGTCGCCAACAGGCCGCTGATCTGGCGCCTTTGCTGGCAAAACAGCCGATCGTCACCATCTATTCCAGTCCGCTGGAACGTTGTCTGGAGACAGCCCAACCCCTGGCCGATGCATTGGGGCAAACCGTGGTGATCGAACCCGGTGTGCTCGAGATTGACTACGGCGAATGGCGCGGCGCTCATTTGAAGGAGTTGTCTAAGTTGCCCGAATGGGCCATGGTGCAACACTTTCCCAGTACCTTTCGCTTTCCCGGGGGCGAAACCCTGCGCGAAGCGCAATACCGGGCGGTGAGCGCGCTGGAACGCATTCATACCGAGCATCCCAACCAAGTGGTAGCCATTTTCTCGCATGCCGACATTATTCGCTTGGTTGTCGCGCACTATATGGGCATACCGTTGGATCTTTTTCAGCGAGTGATGATCCAGACCGCGTCAACCAGCACGATTGTTTTTCACAACAGTAGGCCGGCCGTGTTAGCCGTCAATTATGTCGCCGACATGCCGATTTTAGAAATTAAACCCGAACAAAAAGAAGAAGAAAGTAAAGATAAGGCCAGTGCGTAGTGAATAACTCCCCTGGGTCATTACAGTTTACGCATTCCTGCGCTTCAATCGAGTTGAGCTATGTCTAATTTTGTTTACGACCTCAATCCAGTCCAGCATCTGATCGCCGATGCCATGGGTGAACCGGGTAAGCGCACCTTTTTTTTGCAAGGCCGCTCTGGTTCGCGTTTGGTGACGCTTGTCTTAGAGAAACAAGAAGTTGGCAATTTGGCGATTAGCATTTTGCAATTGCTTGAAGAATTAGAAACCACCTACCCCCATCTGAAGCGCACATCGAGCAGCAAGCGAACCCTCCAGCCAGAACATCCCGTAGACCCTTACTTTCGCGTTGGGCAATTGAGCATCGGCTATAATCAAAGCGAAGATACGGTTTGGCTGGAAGCAAAAGCGCTGGTGGTTAATGAGGCTGGTGAGATTGCTGATCCGAGCAGTGATGATGTACCTGCGGTGCGCTTTGTTGCCACGCGTGACCAAATGCGCGCGATGGGAGAACATGCATTGGAAGTGATCGGGCAGGGACGACCTGTTTGCCCGCTCTGCGGTCGACCGATCGACCGGGGTGGACATTTTTGTGAGCGCACCGATGGCCATGCGGTGCCAATTATCATCTAGAGGACCTGGACCCGCAACCGTGGGCTTTGTCTAGTGTTTGTGATCAATCTTCTTTGGTGCTTGATCCTATGAATAATTCCTCTTTTGCCTCTGCCTCAGATTTTGATGATTTTGACGACGTAGACCTCGAAGGGGATCTGGTAGATTGGCCAGACGCTCAGAAAGACGACGAAGGTGAAATCCTGGAACTACTCGAAGCTGATGTGTTAGAGACCCTGCGCACGGGCAAGGTGGAAGAAAAGGGGCTTCTACCTTACAGTTCCAATACCAGCTTTCTGGTGGTCGTCAACGATGGCCGGCATGCATTGCCCGCGGTCTACAAGCCACAGCGCGGCGAAAATCCACTGTGGGATTTCGAGTGGGGCACCTTGTGCCAGCGCGAAACAGCGGCCTATGTGATTAGCAGCGCGTTGAACTGGCAATTGGTGCCGCCCACGGTTCTGCGCGAAGGCACGCACGGCCTGGGCAGTATTCAATTTTATATTGACCACGATACTAATGCCCACTACTTTACCATCCAATCCGACGCCCGTTTTGCGAAGACACTGCGTCAACTGACCCTGTTCGACTTTTTGATCAATAACGCTGATCGCAAGAGCGGCCATTGTTTGATTGGCAGCGATCAGCGGCTGTGGGCGATTGATCATGGCATCTGTTTTCATACCGAATACAAATTACGGACAGTGATTTGGGAGTTTAGCGGGGAACCGATCGAACGTGACTTGCTGAAAGATTTAGTCGCGTTGCGCAACGCACTGAAAGATCGGGAAAGCACAATTGCGCTGAGTCTTTGCCAATTATTAGCCGAAGGTGAAAATTCTGCCCTCTTAACACGGCTCGATTATTTGATCCGCAAACAAATTTATCCAGATCCTCCGTCTCACCGGCGCAATTATCCCTGGCCTCCAGTTTAATTGCCAGCGGTGAGGCTTTTCCGAAGCACAAAATATCCAGCTTTAACCGGAAAAGCCCCAGCCATGGCGGGGCAACAATCTGAAATCGCGGCTATTTATTTTTTCGGAATGGTCTTAATCATTCAGCAGATACAGGCAACGCGGTTGACCCTCATGGCCAGTTGTCAATGATCAATTGACAACTCGCCATCACCCATTCAAGGAGTAACCCGTGAAAGCAGTCGTTATGGCTGGTGGTGAAGGCGCCCGCCTTCGCCCGTTAACGATTGGGCGCCCCAAGCCCATGGTGCCGATTGTTAACAAATCTGTTCTGGCCCACATTTTAGATCTGCTCAAACGCCACGGGATCACTGAGGTGATCATCACCTTGCGCTACCTGGCTTCTACCATCCAGGATTATTTTGAAGATGGCAGCAACCTGGGCATGAAATTAACCTACTCGGTCGAAGATGGCCCGCTGGGCACCGCTGGCAGTGTTAAAAATGCCGCTGCCCTGCTGGACGAAACATTCCTCGTTATTAGTGGTGACGCATTGACAGATTTTGATCTAGAAGCAACAGTGCGCGCCCATAAAGAGCGGGGCTCTTTTGCAACGATGATTTTGACCCATGTGCCAAATCCACTGGAATATGGCGTTGTGGTAACGGATGAGCAAGGTGAGGTTGTCCGCTTTTTGGAAAAACCGGGTTGGAGCGAAATTATCTCGGACACAGTCAATACAGGGATTTACGTCCTGGAACCGGAAGTGCTAGCGCTGATCCCGCCCAACGCACCGTACGATTTTTCCAAAGACCTCTTCCCGCGCATGTTGCGCGATCGCATGACAATCTATGGCCACATTGCCGAGGGTTATTGGTGTGACGTTGGCAACATCGAAGAATATCGCCGCGCGACCGCCGAAATGCTCTCTGGTAAGGTGAAGTTAGCCGAGCCAATTGGCACCCACCTGGGCGGCGGCATCTGGGTAGGGCGTGGCGTCGAGATATCGCCCAGCGCCCAACTTTTTGGCCCGATCTATTTAGGCGATGAAGTGAAGATCAAGGGCGATGTGCAAATCTATGGCCCGACTGTGATCCGCGATTACACCGTAATCGATAATTACAATCGCATCGAGCGCAGCATTATTTGGCGTAACAACTATATTGGCGAAGGGTGCGAATTGCGCGGCGTGGTCATCAGCCGCCAGTGTAGCATCAAACCAAAGGTGGTGGCATACGAAGGTGTGGTGATCGGCGATAACTGTGCACTGGGTGAAGGTTCTGTATTGCAGGCCAATGTGAAGCTTTGGCCGCATAAACAGATCGATGCCGGCACCACGGTCAATGAAAGCATCGTCTGGGGCACGCAGAGCCGGCGCTCGCTCTTTGGTCGTTTTGGTGTATCTGGTGTTGTCAATGTGGATCTGACCCCAGAATACGCAACTAAACTGAGTATGTCTTTGGGTGCAACCTTGCCCAAAGGCAGCTATGTCGCCATCAACCGTGATATTCACCGCACGGCGCGCATGCTCAAACGGGCGCTGATGAGCGGCTTGCCCGGCAGTGGCATCAATGTGTGGGATCTGGGCAACGTGGCGATTCCCGTCGCCCGCCATTTTGTCCGCACCATGCCCAATACGTCGGCGGGCATTCATGTGCGGCTCAGCCCGTTTGATCAACGCGTCGTTGATATCCGCTTTATGAATGAGCACGGGATGAACCAGACCACAGAAGCCGAGCGTACGATTGAGCGTAACTACTTCCGTGAAGATTTTCGGCGGGCCTTTCTAAACGATATTGGTGTGATCGAAGATGCTTACAATCCGATCGAACATTACCGCGAAGATTTTCAGCGCCACATCAACGTGGATCGCATCCGGCGCGCCGGCTTCAAAGTGGTAGTCGATTACTCCTATGGCTTGGCTGCTGACACCCTGGCCGACCTACTCACCGATCTGGGCGTGGATATGGTGCCGTTAAACGCACGTATGGATGAGACCAAGCTGGCCATGCTGCAAAATGAATTTAAGACCAATCAGGATCGCCTCTCCAAAATTGTCGATGTGTTGGGCGCTGATGTGGGCATCCAGTTTGACGTGGGCGGCGAGAAGATTTTTCTGGTCGATGAAGAGGGCAACATGATCGACGAAGTGATGGCGGCCGCGCTGATGGTGGAACTGGCGCTCTTTGCCAATCCAGGCCAACCGGTTGCCGGCCTGGTCACGCTGCCCCTCGCCTTCGATGTGATCGCAAGCTGGCATAAGAGCCAAGTGATCCGGATCAGCAGTAACATGCACCGGCTCATGCAGTCGGCCGGCGATGATGGGATTTTGCTGGCCGTGGATGGCACCGGTAACTATATTTTCCCCGATTTCCAACCAGCGGTGGATGGTATGATGGCGGCGGTGCGTCTGTTGGAATATATGGCCGTGCGTCAATTGCCACTCAGCCAGGTGATCAAATATTTACCCCCTATCTATATGGCCAAAGCCGTGGTTGTCTGCGCTTGGGAAGCCAAAGGTCGGGTTATGCGCCTGCTACACAACGAATATAAAGACTTACCATTAGAAAATGTGGATGGCCTCAAAATTCATCTGAGCGAAACCGAATGGGTGCATCTAGCGCCCAACCCCGATAAACCCCAATTTGAAATATTAGTGGAAGGCGCCAACCAGGCACGGGCCGATGAACTGGTGGCTATCTATACCCAACAACTCCAAAAACTTATCGAAGTCATCGTCTAATGGTCAATGGCATAGTAAAGCTATCACCGAGCAGACATGCTTTATCATGAACCGTCGACCATTCAGCGTTACCCATTCTCTATCCGCCTGTCTCCCCTATACAAACTTCACAAATTTCGCCTTTTGTAGTACAATTGTGCTACTGAACGATTGAATAAAAACGAATCCGGCCTTTCTAACAGGCCTGGAAAGGCTGAAATGCGTGGGTGTAATTGAGAGTCTGTCTGCCGGTTACCGCTACCTGGGCTGGCGTCTATATCTATTACTGATTCCGCTGGCGTTAGATCTTTTGCTCTGGCTAGCGCCACAGGTGAGCGTTGCCCCCTTGTTGCAAGCGATAGGTCGATTTTACGCCAGCATGACTACGGTAGATGGGATACCGCCCGACATGGTGGAGTGGAGCCGTCAGCTTGCCGATGGTTTGATGAATGCGGGTGATCAATCAAATTTATTAGGTCTATTGATCAACAGCTCATTGCTCCAGGTGCCGAGTGGATTGGTGGCGCTAGGCCCTGGGTCGAGCATTGCGATTTGGACGATTGCTGATCCGATGGTCGCCTTGGGGCTGGCGTTGGTATTTAGTCTGCTTGGTCTCTTGATCGGCGTTTTCTACATTGGTCTCTTGGCCCAACAACTGCCGATTGGGGCGGCGCCCAAAGTGCCCACCTTGCTCCCCTTCGTACGGCTCAGCTTGCGCCAATGGTTCAAGTTGATCCTCTTTGTGGTGTTGGTTGTGGTAGGGCTGATCGCGATTTATATTCCGGTGAGCCTGAGTGCAACTCTGGTCTTATTATTTAGCCCCGCCTTGGGTGTCTTTGTGATGTTACTCTTGAGTGGCTTGAGCTTTGTGCTCTTCTTCTATCTCTACTTTGTCCCGGCGGGCTTGATTATGGACAATGTCGGGCTACGCACGGCGATTGCCCAAAGCTTGCGGCTGGTGCGGACGAATTTTTGGTCAACCTTGGGCTTTTTTCTGCTCACCAGCCTGATCAGCACAGGATCTAGTCTGTTGTTCGACCGCCTGGCCCTTTATCAACCGTTGGGAACCCTGGCGGCAATGGCGGCCAATGCCTATATCGGCACAGGGTTGGCCCTGGCATTTCTCATCTTCTATCGAACTCAATTGTTGCGCGCCACAGGCGATTTAACGCTCGGTGGCCAGTTGTAGAATTATTGATAATTAGTGGAGGTTTTAGTGACCAACGAACGAATTACAGATTACGTCTATGGCGCCGACCAGATTCAAGTGCTGGAAGGGCTGGAAGCAGTCCGGCGGCGGCCTGGTATGTATATTGGTGGCACCGATGCTAAGGCGTTGCACCACATGGTCAACGAAGTGGTAGACAACTCGATCGACGAGGCGATGCAGGGTCGCTGTGACAAAATCCGTGTCATTATCCACAAAGGTGATATTGTGAGTGTGGAGGATAACGGCGCAGGCATCCCGGTCGAGATCCAAAAGCAGACAGGGATGCCTGCGCTAACGGTTGTTATGACCAAACTCCACGCTGGTGGCAAGTTTGGCGGCGGTGGCTATAAAGTCTCTGGTGGTCTGCATGGCGTAGGTGTTAGCGCCGTCAACGCACTGAGCATATGGATGGAAACAAAAGTGAAGCGCAACGGCAATCTATACCGCCAACGCTTCGAACGTGGCGTGCCCGTCACCGATGTCGAGATCATCGGCCAGTGTGATCCGAACGAAACCGGTACGATCCAGACTTTCTTGCGCGATGATACCATCTTTCAGGTGCACGAATACACCTATAGCACCTTGGTCACCCGCTTCCGCGAGATGGCTTTCCTGACGCGCGGTATCGATCTTTGTTTAATCGACGAACGCCCAGAGCAGCCGCATGAGATTAACTTTTACTTTGAAGGTGGCGTAAAGTCGTTTGTGGGTTATTTGAACAAGAACCGCGAGGTGCTCCACCCGCCCATCTACATTGATGCTAATGTGGAGACAACGCATGTCGAGGCTGCCATTCAGTATACCGACAGCTATTCAGACTCGGTCTTTGCCTTTGCCAACGTGATCAATACACCAGACGGCGGTACACATCTAACCGGTCTGCGCACGGCGATTACGCGTATCATTAATGATTATTCACGGAAACAGGGTTTTCTGAAAGGCAACGACGAAAACTTTACTGGTGATGATACACGCCAGGGGATGACGGCGATTGTCAGTGTCAAAGTGGTAGAACCCCAGTTTGAAGGACAGAATAAGCTCAAACTGCTTAATAACGAAGTTCGCTACCATGTGGAAACGGCCGTCGCCGATACGATGGCCAAGTGGATGGAAGAGAACCCGCGCGACGCGCGCCTGATTGTTGAAAAGTGCCGCACCGCCTTCCGCGCGCGCGAAGCCGCCCGCAAGGCCCGCGACCTCGTCTTCCGCAAGAGTGCGCTCGAAAGCATGACGTTGCCAGGTAAACTGGCCGACTGCTCCAGCCGCGACCCGAAAGAGTGCGAGATCTACATCGTCGAGGGTGACAGCGCCGGTGGCACAGCCAAGCAGGGTCGCGACCGGCGCTTCCAGGCGATCCTGCCTTTGCGCGGTAAGATTCTGAATATTGAGAAGACTAGCCTGGACAAGGCGCTGGCCAACAAAGAAATTCAGGCGCTGATCACAGCCTTGGGCACCAACATTGGCGAAAGTTTCGACTTGGCCGGTTTACGCTACAATCGCATTGTGCTGATGACCGACGCCGATGTCGACGGCAGCCACATTCGTACCTTGTTGCTCACTTTTTTCTTCCGCTATATGGAGCCGCTGGTCGCCCAGGGCCATCTCTACATTGCCCAGCCACCGCTCTACCGTGTGACCGTGACGCGCCAGGAAAATGGCAAAGCGAAGAAGGCGCAAGAATATGTCTATGATGATGCGGCTTTAGAAGGGCTGCGCAAGGAATTGGGCGCCGAAAGTGTACGTATCGATCAGCGCTACAAAGGGCTAGGCGAGATGAACAACGAGCAACTCTGGGAAACAACCATGAATCCAGAGAACCGCACCGTGCTCCAGGTGAGCATCGACGACGCGGCCGAGGCGGATCGCACCTTCGACATGTTGATGGGCAGCGAAGTAGCGCCCCGCCGCCGGTTTATTATCACCCACTCTAACCAGGCGCGCTTGGATATTTAAGCGATACTGCTGTTAGAGTGGGGCACAAACTCATAGTTATTGAACCAGTAAGTCAGTACGACAGTACAAAACTGTCCCACTGACTTACTGGCTTACTAGTGGCGCCACAGCTACCTAGCTACTAAAATTTGTTGCTCCTAAACATGTCTACTTTTATACTATCCACAATCAATCATTCCTCGCATAAAGCGTAAATTTCCAACCAACCAGCTTCCAACGGCAGAAAACCCATTTGAGGAGAGATCATGCTAAGCACATTGCGAACAAAAATTTTGAGATCTGGCCGGGTTTCCAACTCGACTGGATTACTCCTTGTCCTTATCTGCTTTGCCCTCGCTAGCCAAGGTTGTGCTGTACAGTTGGCCATGCTCGAATCCAAAAGTCTGATTAATCCGCAAATTGCGCAAGTCTCTGTTCAGGAGTTAAAGTCGATCCATGCCTATCTAGACACGCAAAATTTTCGCTCCGAGACAGCGCGCATCGATTTTATCCGCGAGTGGGTCAACCAAAATAGCATCCACCTGATCGATAAGCAACATGATAAGTACGCCTTTAACACCCCTCAAGTGTTATCGATGTTGTGGGCGACGCACCAAACGAAAGAGAATCCAGCCCATCTAAGTTGTGGACCCAGAACCCTGGCGATGCAAGCAATCTTAAACGAACTAGGCATCCAGAATCGTATGGTGATTATCTTCACCGACAACTATCCCCAGGTGCGTTCGCATACATTCTTAGAAGTGTTTAATCGCGAGACGCTGGCATGGGAAATCCAAGATCCAGATTTCAACCTCTATTATACCAATTTGCAAACCCAGGCACGCGTTGCCACTGCCGACCTGCTGTGGGGTAATTTAGAAACGATGGCGCCTTCTTCGCAAGCAGGCACTGGATGGGAAGTCAACGAGGTTGTTCACTTAAAGCAAGATTATTTTGAAGCGATGATGTACATGGATTATGCCAAAGCGAAGCAGTCGATTATCTTGATCAACGCCAACAAGTTTCAGCCGACCGAAGTATTTGAAAAGAATAGCAAGCTTACTTTCTATAAATTTGCCAATAAACATTACAAACAGCCCATCTTTATTATCAAACAGGACGTTAAGGGTGTCGTGTCCCAAACATTGTATAAGTCTAACTTCTTCCTCTGGTGGCTCCGCACCTTCAATAAAATCTCTGCGGCAGATAAGGCCTAGGGCTCACCTTTCTTTCGCCATGTAGAGCTGCTGGTCGACCTATCCAGTTTGCCACGGCCATTTTTACCCTGCTCAACGCCTGGGATGAATTCTTCTTTGCATTAATCTTCACCTCGACCTATGCGTCAAAGACGGTACCCGTGGCACTGGCCGAATTTATTGGACGACATAGTGTCAATTGGGGTATGTTGGTCACCGGTAGCCTGATTGCCAGCCTGCCGCCCATTGTGCTATCACTGCTCTTCTACCGCTACATTGTGTCTGGATTAGCCGCAGGCGGTGTCAAAGGATAAGTTGTCTAGCGCAAGTTGTGAGCCAGAGTTGACCGCGTTTATGGGCGAAAATCTGGGGACAAAAATTAAGTAGTCAGTCTACTAGCGATAGACCGATAGCTGCATCTGCACATACGTTTCTAGGCTGGTGGCTGGAGCCGGTATGCTAGTTGATGGCGCCAGAGTCGCCATCAACTGTTCGGCCTGCTGCTTCTGCTGCTGGCTACTGGTCGGGTGATGATAGACTAACTGAAGTGGTGGCCAGGCTTGCTCGGGTTGACCCATGGCAATCGCAAGCGCCGCTAGCCCTAACACAGACGCCAACAGGCTTGGTGTGGCTTGCACCGACCAAGCCAAGCCCAACGCCTCGCGTAAACGCTTATCGGCTAAGCTGTAATCACCCTGGGCGCAAGCGACAGCGCCAATCCGGGCGAGAGTTAAGCTGACCTCGGCACGACTGCCAATCGTGCGATAGATTTGGAGGCTGGCCTGGTAATGGGTTTGCGCCGTGCTAAACTGCCCGGATAGATGGGCGGTGTCGGCCAGATTTTGCAGCGCGAAGGCTGCGCCGCGTTGATCGCCAATTTCCTGGCAGATCACCAGACTTTCTTCAAAGAGCTTCTGGGCCGCGCCATAATCACCGGTTGCTTGGACGACTCGGCCCAAATAGGTGAGAGAATACGTCATGCCCCAACGGTCACCAATTTCGCGCTTAATGTTAAGCGCCTGGCGGCAAAATGTTTGCGCCCGCTCCAGATCGCCTTGCAACGAAGCCAACTGGCCCAGGGTATTAAGCGCAATACTGGCGCTCAACCGGTCGTCATACTTTTGCGCCAACGCCAATCCGGCCTGCAAACGGGTTTCAGCCGCCGCAAATTCGCCCAGATGGCGTAAGACGGCCCCCAGATAATTTAGATTGAAGACGCTCTCGGCTTCGGCGTTGAAGGCGCGTAAGCGCGCCAAACTTTCTTCTAATAAGGTACGGCTTTCGGCGTGGCGTCCCAAATGAAAAGCAAACCAGCCCCAACGCGCCTGCACCTTGGCGTGAACTATAGCGTAATCTGCTGCGTCATTGGCTGTGGCATCGGTTTTCAACCAGGGTGCCAATCGTGCGGCTGTTTGCGCAAAGAGCGTCGCGCCTTCTTGAAACCAACTGCGCATATCATAAAATTGAAATAGCGGGCTAAGGCTGCGCGCAATGCGGACCAAGCCGACATCATCCGGTTCGAGATGGAGCGTGCTCCATTGCCAGGCGGCGCGGATATTTTCGATCTCCGCGCCAATTGCGCGCAAGGCTTCCGGTTGTTTGCCGCCCAGCAAATGGGGATAATGGGTACTCAAAAAGTCAGTATAATAGGCGGCATGGCGTGCCGCGATAGTATCATACTCACCCAGTTGCACCAGAAATTCAACCGCATATTGACTAATAACTTCTGGCAATTCATAGCGGGCGCGCCCGCTAAAATCGCCCGTTGCATCAAGGCCAGGTCTGGGATCACTGCGCCGCACTAATGATTTATCGATCAGCGCTGCCAACAACGCGAGCGGCGCGATGGTCACGGCGCCCGCTGCCACACGCGTGAAGCCGCCCCGAAAGACAGCCAATTGGCGCAAGAGTTGCTGTTCGGCAGGTGAAAGCAAGCGCCATGAATGATTAAAGACCGCCCGCAAACCGCGCTGATGAACAGGCGTATCGGTCTGGCTGTTGTCTAGAAAATCCAGGTGCCGTTGGATTTCGCTGGCAATCTCTTCACAGGTTAACATGCGCAACCAGGCAACTGCCAGTTCTAGCCCCAGTGGTAGCCCTTGCACAAGATGACAAATACGCACAATCGCGGCATTGGTCGTGGCACTCAGCACCAAGTCTGGCAGTACCACACGGGCACGCTGAACGAAGAGTTGTTTCGCGCTGTAGGCATTGAGGATCGCTTCATCGATCACCATTGCATGCACCAACTCGTCGGGCCCCGGTGTGGACAAGCCATCCAAGCTTACCAGTTGTTCGCTGCGTAGGTTAAGCCGCACGCGCGACGTTACCAGCAACTTGAGGC
>JBBRVA010000152.1:0-12335 GCA_038247295.1 Caldilineales bacterium
GCTATCTGCGCAGTCGGCGCTTTATTTTGGTGATCAGTTTGGTCAAGACGGGCGCGGCGCTGATCTGGGGCGGGATCAATGTCCTGGAGATTCCAATGGCCACCAACGTCTTCCCCATCGGCGCCAGCGGTGCGATTACCCTCAGCATCTTTTACGCGATCAATGGCGTTGGCAGTGGCCTTGGGCCGATCGTAGCACGGCGCTGGCTCGGTGACAGCCGCAAGGCCACGATGTGGGCGATTACAGGTAGTTTTATCCTGCTGACGGTGGGCGTCTATTGGCTGGGTGTGGCCGGTTCGCTGCCAGAAGCAGTCGCCGCCACCCTGACGCGCACCTTGGGCGGCGGTGTGCTCTGGGTCTTTTCCAGCGCGCTCTTGCAGACCCTGGTCGAAGATCGCTTCCGCGGGCGTGTCTTCGCCTTTGAATTTGCCATGTTCACCCTGGCCCAATCAGTTGCCACGATCTGGGCTGGCGTCGCGCAAGATCAATTGGGCTTGAGTGTGCGCCAAGTGCTCTTGACGCTCAGCGGCGTGGCGCTCGTCGTCACTTGCGCCTGGATCATCTTTCAGGTTGCGTTAGCGCGGCGCGCAGCGTTGCAACCATCGACACCGCCACCGGCATAATCTGTATACAGTAATATGGTCACCCTGCCGATGATCATCCTCTTTGCCGTGGCCCAGAAGCAATTTATCCAGGGCATCGCGACAACGGGGTTGAAGGGGTGAGGGGTAATTGGTGGTTAGCAATTGGTAAGTATGTACGTAACATTTACCAATTACTAATCACCAATTACCCTTTCTTGCCAATCCAGCGCCGCAACTGGCGCAGGCTGGCACGCACATCGGCGGTGGGGTCGAAATGATCTGGCTCGTGCTCCACGCTGATCGCGCCGGTGTAGCCGATGCGGTCGAGCGTTTCCACACAGCGCGCAATTGGCACGATGCCCTTGCCAAAGCGGCAGGTTTCGTGCGCGCCAACAGCGAGGACATCTTTGAGATGGACATGGAAAAGATGATTGCGCAGTTCGACTAATGCAAGCACGTTGTCGAAGCCCTGCGTGCCAAACCAGCCCGTGTCCACCGCCGCCCCGATCACGCCGTCACCGCCATCGCCGATCTTGTCCAGCAATTCTTGCGGCGTTTTTTCGGGATGATTTTCAATACCCAAGCGCACGCCATGTGTTTTGAGGATGGCAATTAACGTGGGGCGATCGGTCTTCAACAGTCCGGCATTGCCGCCCAACACGGTGGTGTCCAGCGCCACCGCCAATTGGCAACTCTTCTCCACTTCCTCGCGTGTATTACCAAAGCCGCCCGCCAAGCTCGCCACTTGTAGCTTGCAACCAGTCAACTTCTCCCGCGCAATCGCCACATGTGCAGGCGTAGCCCATTGCGGATTCAAATGGCCGGTCCAAATGTCAATCGCTTCAAAGCCCATCGCCTGCACTTCCAAGAGCAGTGCTTCCAAACGCTCGGCGTAGGTTGCGATCGGGCGAAAATAGTCGTTGGTGGCGCGGTCACCCTGGCCCCACCCGGCGGTCATGTTGTAATTTAGTTGGCGCGCTACAAAGTTGGCGCTCATAAAAGAGATAGTGTTCATTGGTTTGGTTCTCACTTTTCACTTTGGCAAATATCGGCGTTCAGTTTCAAAACTAAACAGAAAGTCGCTTAGAATCAGGTTTATCAAGGATTACCTCCTTCGAAGCCATGACTACTAAATTTTAGCGTGCGGCTGTTTTCATTGATCGTGCGCACAGTTGCCTCATCAAACCCACTGGTCCGTTGTGCGGCAATTTCTAAGGTGATTTCAATGTCCACGCCTGTCAGACTGGTGAGCCGTTGGATAATCTCTTCGACAATAGTCGCCATTTCTCGATTCAGACGTTGCGGGTTGAGGGTAACAGCGCCGTGGTAACGTGTCGCCTGTGGCGGGCGCGGCGGTATAGGGATGGGGGCATAGCTTGCACCGGCTTCAACGGTACGAGGTAGATTCACGTTTGAAAGTGATGGCCCCGGTTGGTATACAGAAAATGGAGGTGGTTCGGGCGGGTGCGTTTCTTCTAATTGCTTTTGCGCGATTTCGGGTCGTACCAGGACCGCCTTATCATCAAAATAGACTTGACTCCCAGCTTGATGAAGACTAAGACCCTGATATTTACCTTCCCCGTTAACCAGGGTGGCATAGGCGAAGGGCGCATCCACCAAACGCGCAATGCCTTCACGCACAGATTGAACTAACACTTCGTGATCGAAAAGACGAGGTAGATAACAATAGCAGGCTAGATATTCCCAGAGTTGCTTGATGCCCAGATGCGATTGGTCGCGCCAAAGATATAGGTCTAGCTCGCTGCGGAGCAAATCGGGCGACCATTTATAGACGAGCAGACCACTCTGGCGCAGCTTGCGCGCGGCGCGCTCATAGAAATTATCGGCGCCAGCAATGCGATGCACTTGAAATTCAACAGGTCCAGTCGCCTCCGGTTGGGCTGGCACCAGCAACCAACTGTAGGTCTCTTGTAGCCGGGCAAGGACGGTCTCTTCGGTGCGCTTCAGATTGGCGCGCACTTGCTTGCGCTGTTGGGCGTCCAGATTTAACGGCTCTTCTTCCTCACTAATGGATTTCCAGGCCAGGTATTCACGCAACGCCTTGTCAAAGGCTTCCGCGTCATTCGCATCCGGTGCGATGAAAAGCAACATATTGCGGTAGAGTCGTGGCGCCGTTCCCCGATTCCCGAGCGTCTCTTTTGCCGCCTCCAACGCTTTGGACGCCATGTCACCGCGTTTGTGGGCATACTCCGGTGTGAAGACAACAATGCGCGTGCTCGGTTCATCGGCCACATCGCTTGACCCTGGGTAGACGATATGCGCAGCTGCGAAGTCCTGCCGATTATATTTGACGGTTCGCAACCGGTCAAGTGTTTCCTTGTGAATCAAATCTGGATGGATATTTTGGGCGCGGTCTTGCGCAATGCGGTTAACGGTGGGGCGTGTGTCGTACCAGTAGCGGCTACCATCGGTATAGAGATAAGTAAGCTGATTGCTCATGCGGCGTAGCGCGTCGCCAAAGACGGCCAGTGGCTCGCCAGGTTGCACCGTGGCCAGCCGAATGCGTACTTCTTCGACCCCGCGCACGGTTGTGTTCGCCACCGAAGGCGCGCTGCCCATAAAAATGCTGCGCGCCACGCGGCGGCTGGCAGCATATTGGCCGAGCACCGGGACGCTGCGGTCAATCGCATAGGTGCGCGAAGCTTCGCCATCTACATCTGTGTCCACAATGGCGGGCCAAGTCTCTGGCAAGTAGCGGAGAAGTTCGTTGCGCACGGGCGCGGCATCCAAGGGCATCGACGCCGGCATAATGAGCAGTGACTGGTCCGCACCCAGCCATAATTGGTGAATCACGGCTGCCATCAGGCGCAAGACACCGCGTGTGCGCTGGAAGCGGTCGAGCGTTGACCAATCTTGATAGAGCCGGTCAAATAACTCGGGGTGGATCGGATAAGCGTCTTTCATGCGCAAAAAGTAGCTGCTTTCGACCACGCCAGCAGGAAATTCGCCCGTGTTGGCGGCATAAAGCTCGCGAAAGGCCGTGACCACGGCATCGCGTGCGGGATAGTCGATTTCGGTCGTGAAGAGACGGCGGCGCACAATCGCGAAACTTTCGTTTGCGGTCACAGGTTTCCAGACTGATTCCACGCGGCCAATCGTTTTGGCCAGAATCTCCAGCGTCATTTTGCCACCTTCGCCGCCAATCTCAATCGCTGATTCGGGGATCGAAACCAACAACATCGAGTCGCTGGATCGCTTGACCGCTTCAGTCAGCGATTGGATAAAGGTCATCACGGCATCAAATGAGCCAGCCGGCAGCCGCTCGGTGATGCCATAGAGGTTGCGGGCAAAGGCCACCAATTCATCGATCATGATCAACGCCGGGCCAAACTTTTCTAATAATTCTACCAGCGTATCGGCCCCAGGGCTGACGCCGGACAAATCGGCCCGTTCAACCATTTGATAACCGGCTAGCCCACCCAGTTGGTAGGCGATCTCCCCCCACAGCGTGTGCGTGGTCACGTCGTGATAGCGCCGCGGTTCGGTAGCATTGAAACCGGTGCCAACAATCACGGCGCGTTGCGCTTCGATCCGGTCATCAGTTTGCTCAATCTGCGCCAGGATTTTATCCCCATCGGGAATTTCGGAAAAACCGATTTGGCCGCTAAACAAATGATAAAGCGCCAACATGCTGTGAGTTTTGCCGCCGCCAAAACTGGTCTGCAACTGCACTACCGGGTCACCACCCTGGCCGCTCAGTCGTTTGACGCCCGTGACTAATAATGACAATAAGCCCTCCGTAAGGTATGTGCGCCGAAAGAACTCTTTCGGGTCGCCATATTCGGGGTCGGCTTTGCCTTGCACCACTTGCGAAAGGTCGGCGGCGAATTCGGCCTGGGTATAGCGCCCGTTGGCGACATCGGGATGCGGGCGGACGACCAGCCGCCAGGGTTTGAGTCCTGGTCGAGTGGTAGCAGATGGGGTTTCGGCGCCGCCTTCAATCGGCTTTTGCGCCCTCTTCTGCTCGGCATCAAAGCGTAGACGTAACAATTCCTGGGCCACTTCACGCGCACTTTGCGCCTGTTTCGGTGCGCCCACCGCTTCTAGCAACACCGCGGCCAAATCGGCAATGCGATAGGCTTCGTCGTTGGTAAAGGCCTTTTGGTGCGCCCAATCGTTGCGTGCGTTTTGCAACAGGTTGACATAGCTGCGATAGGTTTGGCCTAGTTTGGCCTGAAAGACATCGTTCCAGCGCAGCCACAACACTTTTAGCCAGCCGTGGGTATCAATCGTGGCCAGCAACGCGGCGTCGCTTTCCAGCGCCGCGCGCGGCACTTCATAGGCGTTGCTAGAGAGCAGTGCCGCGATCTCGCGCCCAACGTCGCGTTTGTAGACGAGCTTTAGCTCGCGCAGGGCAAATGGCCCCAGGCCGCCTTTGAGCGCGTCCATCACTTCGCCGATGCGGTCACGATTGCTTTTGGCCATCGATCAACTCCTACTTGGTTATAAAACCATCAAAAACCTGGTTGAGTAATTCACGAAATTCATCTTCTTTGGCCGTGTTACCTGGCACAAGTTCATCAACTGCCTTTTTACTATGATGATTTAGCAGTTTTCTGCCATTATCGACAAGCGCTGAACTCGTCACAAATATGTTTTGTTTCTTCGGCACGGTCAAATCTGTGGTTAGCCCCACAAACTCGCGCGACATCCCAAGGCGAATATTAGCTGTGTAGAATTTGCACTCGACCGATAGTAGACTATTAGAATGTTTTGGATGCTTTTTTTGTCTTCGACAATTATGCGCAGTTCCACGCCGGATTAAGGCAAGGTCACATTCATGTTCTACACCTGACTTGCCACAAAATTTTACACCAGTATGGATTTCAAAAATACGCCCAGATGGGAATTTCAGTTCGGTGTAAATATAAGCTTCATCGCAGATCTGATGTGGACCAGTGCGGAAGAGGGGTGGGAAGAAAGACTCTCCTTTGCCGTCTTTATAGGAAATGCAGGCACCTTTTGCTGATGCTGACTCAGCGATCAATTTCAAAATATAGAGTTCATATAGACTGTAGCCCTTTTTTCGATTTAAGTCTGCTGCGTCCCATGCCGCAGATAATCCTTTACTAAATTCATGGATAAACTCTGTTACACTGAGTTTATCTTTAGGCTCTCCCAGTAGGAATGGTTTGATAATAAAAGCCAAGTGTTCAAAAGTTTCACGCCTTGGTTCTGTGTATAAGAGTGCTGGCATGATCGCGTCCTGATAGCGAGGCATGTAGTCATTCGGATTTATGTGCTGATTATTTCTCGAATTCTTATTTTCATTCATGAAAAAGTTTCGGACTGATTGCTCCATCCAGCCCGTTTCGACAACCAGGATATTCACTGCACTGAGCAGATGTTGCAATACGCCAGACGAGTCGTCCCTGGTGTTTAGAATTTGGTCAACTTGCTCATCATCGAATTCAGCCACATCCTCATCGGTCAATGATTGGGCCACTTGGCGGATCACCCAACCTAGTTTTTGTTGCCTGAGTATAGCAATTAGCTGCACAACCAGCCCAGGTATTTCGCTCTGTTCCATAATTAAAACAAACTCCCTTGTGTCGCCTGCCCATTCGCCGCCGCCTCTTTCACCCGCACGCCTTCTTCGCCAATCACCGGCCAACTGATCACCAGGGCGTTGTAATCGCGGGCGTGGTCGGCCCAATTTTTGCGTTCACAAATACTATAGAGGCGATAGGCCAGATGCCGGGCGGCGCTCGCCATGTCTGCGCTCATGGTGACGAGCAACAGGGCCGCGCCGGATTCACCGTGAATGTTCAACCGCTCGATCAAATGGTGGGTGGCTTCCCAGGCGGTGGGGTGTTTGTCTGCGTGCGGCTGCCAGGCGCCGGGATCATATTCGTGCCAGTGCAACAGGCGCACCTTGCCGCGCGCGGCCTGCACCAGACCGGCGTCCACCACACCGGCCACGCTGGTATTTTTGGCGCGTGCCAGCACATCGGCCAGGCCAAATTCGCCTTCGCCAAAGCCAAATTGCTCGAACCAGGCCACGGCAAAGCGGGTGTCGCCGTCGATGTCGCCATCCTGTTCGGCCAGATAACTGTCCAATTCCTGGTTGATCAGCCCGAGCGCGGCGCGCACGGTGAGCGGCGCACCGTCGGCTTCGAGCACTTGACGGTAGCGGCTGTAGACGGCCATGCCCGGCCCGATGCTAGCCTGCGCCAGATCGACCGGCGCAATGTTGCCGGATTGCATCTCTTTGAGCGCGGCGGGCAATTCGCGGCGGAGGGCATCGACAAACTGGCGGCGTGCGATGATGGGTGCATCCGCTGGGCGTGGACGGCAGACGAGAACGATTGAGGAGGCAAGAGAATTACGATTGAGATTTCTAAGCCCACCACTACGCTCAGTTCGAGTAGGCCATGTACCGTTAATCGTAAAACCAGAACTTATCAACCCTTCTAACATTGTTTCCCAACCAGTACTACTTACGACTTCATTTTCTGTCTCTTCAAAATCATCCTCTAGTTCATTTTCTGATTGTTTGAATGCATAATACACCGTCAAAGGATACTCTTGTTTTATGATCCTGCGTAGATTAGCAAATGCATGTTTCAATCCGCTTTCGAAAAAGCTCTGAGCTGCTTTCTTGTCACCATCAAAACGAGCAGGTTCAGCAATAAGTTCTTGAGCTTTTGGAACAAGCATTGTAGTAAATAGACTAGGATATAGATTATGTATCGAGCGTCTCAGCCATACATACATAAGGTCGGAAAGCGCAGCATATCCGATATTGTCGTAGTACGGAGGATCTGTACTAATCAATACCAATGGCATATCATTAAAGGTACTCATGCTATCATGCTGTCGAACATTTCCATTGATTACTGTCTGAGGAAGAAAGTTAACAACCTTGCTTACCCATTCAATAGAAGCATCAAAGTTTGATGTAACTGTGCAAAATGGGTTCATCTCTGCAAAATCCCAAATCATCGAAAGCGCCGGGCGCGAAAACATTGGTGCCATTTTTTCGCCCACTGACATCCACCAAGATAAGTTACTAGATTTATCAACTAACCTATCTACAACAAACGCTAAATATACACTGGTGGCTTCTGAATATCCTCTAGACTCACTGCCACCATCATTAAGAGGTATTTGGTCATCTGACATTCCAGCAGTAATAGCATCTTGATTGACCTTATCTCTTACATCAGATATCAGATCATTAAGCGTAGTAAGTACGACAAGTTGCCGAGGAGTAAACAAATCTTGGTGTTTGGACATCCCATATCCTTGCACGCGGAAACCTAGAGCCTGTTCAGGCAGATCAGCATTAGGGGCGTTATCTGGAATCCCAACGGAGGCAATTGCTTCGTGTTCTGACGTAGGAGCATAATAATTGCGCCCGCGTACACCTTCCGTCACAATCGCCATCAACTGTGCACCTATGCGCCCGGCCTTACCTTCGGCGCGGATATACTCAAACGGAATCGGCACGCCGGTGACAATACAGCGAGCGCCGCGCCGGTTCACGGTGCCTTCGGGCGGTGTATCCTCACCGGTTTTGACCGTAAAGGAGACTTGCTTTGTCACCGGATCTACTTTGGGCTCCACCCAGGCCCGTTTGCCCTTTTTCTTGCTCAATTCAAACGAGCGCACCAGCGGCACCTGCACATCCACCGCCGGGTTCGGGCTTTTCACCGTGCGCGCCCAAAGCCAGGCAATCACGGTTTCGCCGTTGTGTTTGGGGTAAAGGTGGCCGATGCGCTTCCACGCTTCTGCGCGCATCCATTCGCCATAGTAACGCACATCGGCAGCCAAACCAGCCGCGCCTTTCCAGCCTTCGCTGCCGGCCACTTTGGCGCGGTCGCGCGGGTTCACCGGCGGGCAGTTGGCAAAACGGGGTGGAATCTCAATTTGCGCTTTGTTGATCATTACCGCCACTGGGTTGAGGTCGCTGGCATGCGCTTCCAAGCCAAGCCGTTGCGCCTCCAAGGGAATGCTGCCGCCCCCGGCGAAGGGGTCCAACAGCGGCGGCGGGTTGCCATCGGTCGCCAATAAAATAAGTTGGCGGGCAGTGTTCAGAACTTTTTCATCGGTGGTGCTTTCCCATTGCACGAGCAATTCGATAAAATCAAAGAGGCGCATGCGCGGGCTGTCATGTTCGGCGGTGTTTTTGCCGCGCGGTAATTGGCGGCACGCTTCGACAAAGGCCGGTGGCGCGTCCGCACTGTCCGGGTCATCCACCAGCGAGGCAAAGATCACGGCGCGGGCGGCGGCCAAAGGTCGCCGCGCCCACCACAAATGCAGCGTGGATGGGTGGCCGTGGCGGATCGATTTTTCGCGGGCGCTGGCGACGTTAATTGCTTCGAGCGGCAGGGCAACTTCGATCAGTTTCTTACGATAAGTCATCGGTTTACCATATTATCTCTGCGATCCCGGCATTGATCAATACGGGATCAGAAGTGAGCAAGGGCGCGCCCAAACGTCTGGCTAAGCCAATAATCATGCGATCATGCATTTCTGTGGCGGCGCTATCTTGCGCAAAATCCAGTACTTCATCGGCGAGAAACGGCACAAAGCGGAAATAGGGCTGTGCTTTGATGGCTTCGTAGGTTTGGACAAAATCTGTAAATAATTTTCACTTTTTGTCGGCATAATACAGTTCTGCCACCACGATGGCCGAGAGATAAAGCCGGGTTTCGCCGCGTTCGGCGGCGGCAAAGACAGTGGCTGCGCGTGGGCTCAATTTTCGATCATTCGTCAAATACCAAATCAGCGCGTTGGTGTCTACTACGTGGATTGGGTCAATTACTATGGATGAGGTCGCCAAGTTCTTTCTCCCATGCGCTGCCAATCTCGTTTAGGTATGTATTTAATTCGTCCTCACTCAGTTCCAGGTCGGGGCGCGCATATTTGCCACGCAAACTTTCTACCTGCGTAAAGGCGTCTGCAACGCGCAATGCTTCCAACTCGGCGATGGCTTGGGCACGGGTCAGGCTTGTCTCATCAGCAACGGCAGCGTGGCGCAGACTGTGGTACAGGGCAGCTTTCTGCTCCGGTTTTAGCTTTTGGACAGCCTGAACAAGCTCTTGAAAGGTAATATCGATCATGACTATGGCTCCTCACTTAGGAATGCACGTAACTATTCAGCCTACTACAGCGGATTTAGATAGAAACGGATTTTGTCAACATAGCCAACCATCCGTTCCTATCTAAATCCGCTGTAGTAATTTATAGCCTGAACAGTTACGAATGCACAATGACAACAACGGATTTGGACAGGAACGGATAAAACCTCCACACACAGATCGGGCTGCTTAGGCAGCAGATCGCGAACCAGCACCATCCGTGCTGACTGTCCTATCCGTTCCTGTCGGGGTACCCGCTGGGCCCCGTTGTTGTCACCCCGGCTCCTCACCAAGTGCCAACAATTCCCGCAGATCATAATTCACGCTCGTTACCCCAAAATCTGGTTCTTTACCAAACGGTTGGCGCACATAACGGGGTGGCAGCGGGCGCTGACGGTCTATCTCCACCAACGCCAGGATAAATTGGCTTGGGACATTCAACGCTTTGAGAATTTCGTTACGGGTAATTGTAACCGTATCCGCCCCGGCGCGTCTACCTTTGACCTCAATAAAACGCAACTGGCCGCTGTGCCCATCCCGGCTTTCAATATCATAGCCCAAATTCGCCAGGCTCACATCGCGCGGGTCGTGGCCCAGTGCAATCTCGGTTTCCATCACCGCGCGCATGGCAAGCTGTTCGGTGATGCGCCGGTTGAGAACGCTGGCATCCATTAGGTGGGCGGGGAGCAGGGCACCAATCGGCACAATCAGCGCACCACCCATCACCACAGGCGGTGTGGCGGAAATTTGACGTTCGCGCGCCAACTCTTGTTTACGCCGTTCCAATCGTTCGATTAACTCATCGGCCCGTTGTTGCGCCCGCTGCGAATTGATGCGGGCATTGGGGCGGCCTGCCTGTTCTTGAGCCCGCAGTTCAGCGGCGCGCCGATCCCAGAAGTAGATCTCTTTGGTCAAGCGCTCTTGCACAGCCGCCTCGGTTTTGTCGATCAACGCAATCCGCCGCTGACGCACCCGCTCCAGATGTTGCGGGACAAGCGCTTCCACGGCGTACGCGGCAGCGCGGCGTTCCAGTGCTTCGCCTTGCAGCCAAGGTTGTTCCAGCAACGTTTGGAGTTGGCTGCGCTCGTCCGCACTTGCCGGGCGATAGTCCAAATAGGGTGCGCCGCCGGCTTCGCGCAAATTGTCCTGCGCGTCAATTTCGACAAAATGAACCTCGCGCGCAATCACCCGATGCTCACCCGTGTTGGTGGGGGTGGCGTCTTGGATCGCCTGCTCTAAATAGAAGAGAACCCGCGGCTGGTCGCTTGGGTCAGTTTCATCAATCAGGATCGCGCCCCGTTTCAACACGGCGCGGTTGCGTTCCAGCAACAAGCCCAGGGTGGCTTCCAACAATGGCTGGCCGGGGCAGACAAAGGTGGCCGGTGGTTTGTCCAGTAGTTGGATCAACGTCTTGTCAAAGCAAATGCGCTCGTACTTGGTCGAAATCGCCCCAAGACCGCGTTCTTTGCCCCAGTTGCGGATCACAGCCGGCACATTGTGGATAGTATAGCGACCGTTTTCGCGTTCGTGGAGCGCGCCCCCAAGCATGGTAAAGGCCTGCTGGAAGAAAGCTTTGATGTAATGGGGCTGCAAACGGCGGGCGGCGTAACGTTCCATATCGGCGCGGATGCGCATGATCTGGCTGGTGTCCATGCTCGTCTGCACCAGCGATTGGTGCTCTAATAAGTCGCGCACCCGCTCACGGTCAACCGCATTGTCCACCGCTTCTTCCAGCCGCGCCCGCACCCCTGGGTCTTCGCCATAGCGCACCGCTTCCACCAGCAATTTCCGCAGCGGCGTCTCCTGAAACAACTTGCCCAGCACATCAAAAACCTGCCCATCCAAGGCGTTGCGCTCAATTTCTAACTTTTCTAGCAGCCGCTGATAGACATGCCCTTCCCGCGTTTCACCCGCCACTAAATTCCAAAGATGACAGACTTCCGTCTGCCCAATGCGATGGATGCGGCCAAATCGCTGCTCCAGTCGGTTGGGGTTCCAGGGTAAGTCATAGTTCACCATCAAATGCGCGCGCTGTAAATTGATGCCCTCGCCCGCCGCATCGGTGGCCAGTAAAATTTGGACATCCGGGTTATGGCGAAAAGCCGCTTCCACCGCGCTGCGCTCCTCGCGGACGATGCCGCCGTGGATACAGACGACCGCCTCGGTTTGGCCAAGCAAAGTCGTCAGCCGTTCGTACAAATAGTTCAAGGTGTCGCGGTGCTCGGTGAAGATTACCAGTTTACGGCCCTCACCCCCTACCCCTCTCTCGCAGTTTGCTTACCTTTACCCACATGTATTGGTGAGATAGAGAGGGAGAGTGGTAGATAAATTTGCAAAATGGCGCAGGCAAAGGCGCAAGCTGCCAGCGTTGCGCGCAAAACGGCTGGATTGGATGAATGATTCAAACAATGGTTTGGGAAAATCTATTTTTTGTTTATTTATCCATATAATATTCACTATATATATCTAAAATGATTGTTAATCTGATTATTTAAATTTATATGTCAAAAAAAATAGCAATATAGTACTTCAAACTCAGCGCTTCACTTGCCGTTTTCATTGACCTGGCCCCGCCAACCTTACTTTTCCGACTTGTGGGTAAAGGTAAGCCCAAACAGGGGAGGAACTGACGCCTCGTCTACCC
>JBBRVA010000153.1:0-12280 GCA_038247295.1 Caldilineales bacterium
ATTGCCGGCGTGTTGGCTTGGTCGGCGATCCCGTTGGGTAGCTATCTGGGCGCTCTTGCCATCGAACAGACGGGCGATGTGGGGCTGATCTATCTTGTCACCGGCGTGATCATTTTGATCATTCCCAATATTTTCCGCTTTACGGCCTTGGGTCATGCAGAAAAATATATTCCCAGCACCACTGCTCCCACCGTGGTTGCCCAGCCGATGGCGGCTGATTAAGTGGGCATGGCGTTATGCGTCCAATGAAGAGCGCCCCGCCAGGGGCGCTCTTCATTAGACGCATAACAAAATAAAAACCTGGACCGGATCCTATGCTGGCCCGCCAAATTCGTTGTTCACGGCCTGCACCAGCGCCCGCATGTACGCAATCGAATAGGCCGTACCCACCCGCGGCCCACCCAGCATCGCCGGAATGTGATCGGGAATAATACAGCCGTCGAACTTCACTTCACGGAGTGCTTTCATCACCTGGTACATATCTTGATAACCATTGTCGATCAGCGTCTCTACCCACGGTTCGGGCATTGGATTCGACACGTTGCGGAAATGGACTTTGAAGAGCTGACCCTTGGCGCCGAAGTGTTTGATCGCGTCGACCACGCCCACGCCCATGCCAATTTCGCCGCCTTCCAGCCAGCAACCCACGCACAGGCAGACGCCAATGTTGGGGCTGTCCGCAATCTCCATCGCCTTCTGATAGCCCGCAAAGTTGCCGAACATACAGCGCGGAATGCCACCCAGCGCATAGACTGGCGGATCGTCGGGATGGACGCCGATAAAGACACCAGCCTCTTCGGCCACCGGCGTAATCTCGCGGATCAGATGGGTATAGTTGTCCCACAATTCTTCTTCGCTGTAGAGCCGCCCGTGGGTCAACTCGCCAGCGTACGTCTTGTCCGCCCACCGCCCGACGGCGTCTTTAATATCGAGCCGGCGCGCATCCATGCCGCCGCGCCCTGCGGCCCGCCCGGAAGACCAAATGCCGTTGGCCATGTGCGCATAGGTATTGTACTTGATCCCCGCCGCGCCGATATTGCGGATAAACTGCTTAAACTCCTCCACCTTTGCATCGCGCCCGGGCAGGTTGAGCGTGATCTCCGGCACGTTGTGGACGCCGAGGTTGGTCACCCGATAAATCTTAAGGCCGTGGTCGCCAAAACGCTTGACCATGCTTTTATAGAAATCGAGCGTATGTTGCTCAGGATTTCTGATACCTACCATCGCCCACTCGACGCCGAGCTGCTGGAAAAACTGCAAATCTTCGTCACTAGCGTCAGCGTTGGTCTGGATCGCGATCTGGATGCCCGGCGTGCTCGAATAGTAGCCGGGCACGGCGCGCATGGGGATTTGCTCCGGTTTGGTACTCATTGCGATTGGTCTCCGTTCTTTTCCATGCGGGCAAACCGTATGCAGTTTGCCCGTTGACTGAATAGGATCGATGTGTAAGTTGCGGGTGAACATTGCAGCGTTCACTTCCTACACATCTATAGTACCATAATTGCCAAGCGAGTACATAGCGACTATACCAATCGATGACGGCGGTTAGGTACATAAACCCATTTTTCATAGGAATGTAGGTGATGTCGGTGCTCCACACCTGGTTTGGTCGTGTAATCTCGACCCCACGGAGCAGATACGGGTAGACCCGATGGTCGCGATCCACCACCGTGGTTCGTGGCTTCGGGTAGATGGCTTCTACCCCCATCTTCTTCAGCAAGCGCCGTACCCGTTTGGGATTGACATCGTACCCTTGCCCACGCAGATAAATCGTCATCTTGCGTCGCCCATAAAACGGATGATCCGTGTATTCCCGGTCAAGCAACGCCATCAGCCTTAAGTTCAGCGGCGTTTCCATAGCCGGTTCATAATAATAGCTCGAACGCGTTAGTCCTAGCAGTTCACACTGACGGCGGATACTCAGGTTTGGATGCGCTGGTTCAACGAGGCCGCACTTGGCAAAGGCCGACTCAGGCAACTTTTTTTTTAAGCCGGGGACCCTCTGGGTGAAGTTCTACCTTGAGACGGCCAATTTGTTCATATAAAGTTGCCTCCACTTCGGCTTGGGCTTCCTGCTCTTTGCTGGCTTTCTCACTGAATACTTCCGCACCGTCGTCTTGCAATTGTTTTTTCCATTGCTTGACCTGGGTTGGATGTACTTCATTCAGGCTGGCGATCTCGTTGATGGTTTCGGGTACCCTCTGGGTGCCTTTCAGTGCGTCCAACGCTACCTGGAACTTGAACTTTGCACTAAACTGTCGTCGTTTCGTCATTGTTTCCCTCCACATGATTCGTTTTTAGTATCTTAACATGTGGTCTAGTTTCTGGGGACCATTATAGGATATAGATGCCCCAATATTAAGACCAGGAATCATTGAAAACAAGCTAAAATGCCCAAGCAACAACAATCAGTTCACTTTACAAAATGGATCTCGGCAGGCGTACGATACACCAACAAATTATTTACTGAAAATGGGCATGATGCCAATCAAGATGGCTATCGCAAAAACGATGCCATAGAAAATCAGGCCAGCGATAACCCAGTTGTGCTGGACCTGTTTAAAATGTTCGATGCTTTCCCATTCTTTGCTACGCCATGCCCACTCATTGCCCTTGAAAAGAAGCATAAGCCAAACGACGATGTTGACATAGGGAACTAGTATAAGAATCGCTGGAAGCCAGACCCCATTGCCTACACACCAGAAAAAATGTAGTAGAAAACCACCCCAGCATAATCCCTGAACCTCGGCCGGAACTACAATATTCTGCCCTGCATCCGAGGTTACCGTTGCAGATTGTCTGGGCTGTTGCTGCTCAAACTCATCATAGCGCATCGTATCGGTTAAATCGGCTTCTCGTTTAAAAGTGTGGAGTGTATAAGTCCAGTGAGAATTGCTAACCGATGACTGGCCTACCATATCTCAACCTGCGGTCCCTAGTGTGGCGAATGCCTCGCTACTAGAAGAAAAGTACCTCGGGGAGAAACATTGCTGCTGTCGAATTTGCAGTTGGAACCTGTAATTCTCCGTATTCCCAATTAGCTATCTTTCTCTCCTTGGGGATTGCTTGCAATATTATGCTGCTAGGCTCGTAATGATAGCTGTATCTCGGACCGTGCTCTTTCTATTGGCTTGCTTTATCTATTCTTTTGGTTTTACAACCTCAATGACTAACACCTTGTCTTGTCGTTCATAAATTACGACATGACGTAAGATTTCCCAAGCAAAGAAGTTTGGTTCTAGTTGCGTAGTTCCTTCTGGTGGGATACCTTCCAGCGTTAATCTCAATTCCTCAATCTTGACGAGTAAATCAAAAACTAGATCACCATTGTCTAAAAAGTAATACTTGACTTCATCGCTATATCTAATGGCCCACATTGGCAGCACGCTTTTCTAACATCATGCGTTTTAACTCATCATGGCTGATCGTGCTCGTCTTACCACTGGCTATATCAGCGGATACCTGTTTAGCCTGGGCCAGTAGAGCAGCGTATTGTTGGCGCTTTAGTGCTTGCCATTGATCGTAGTTAACCACGATAGCACTAGGCTTGTTATAGCGTTCGATAATGACTTCTGTGTCGCCGCGTAAAACGTCGTCTATAATATCTCTTAACTTTAACCGTGCCTCATCACTCTTAAATGTTTTAACTGTCATGGTTCCTCCTTAGGCTGCTCTTTATTTTGTCTATAGACATTATAGGCTTGTGTATTTGTATTGTCAACCATGAATTTCAATTAGGAAAAAAGAAAATCGTTCCCATGGAAGCACTATCCAAACAACGTGCTGACTACTACATCAATTCCCACCAACACACCGGAACTAATTTTGTCCTCCCCGGTAAATTCACCCAGCAGCGCATACTCGGCATTGGAAAGGGTGTAGACTTCGAGCGTGCGCAGATGCGGATTGGCGATCCAATATTCGGGGATGCCGGCCGCTTCATAGGCTGTAAATTTTACTACTCGATCCGTACGTACACTGCTGGGCGAAATGACCTCGACGACTAAATCCGGCGCGCCGGCAAAGAATTGGATGTGACCTTGTGGCCAACGCGCCCCGGTGACAAATAGAATATCCGGCTGCACAGGGCGTGATCGTTCGGACAGATGCACCTCGAAGGGCGCGACGAGCACACGACCTAATTTGCGGTCCTTGACAAAATTGCCAATTTGACGGCTTGTTTCTGTTACGGTGAACTGATGATCCGCACTGGGTGCATTTGCCACGTACAGCACTCCTTCAACAATTTCATAACGGTTGCCATCATTGGGTAATTTTAAGTAATCTGCATAAGTCCACTCGCCCTGGGCCGGTTGTGTTTGCGCAGCGACAGGTGTTGCTGTAGTCATTGATAAATCTCCTCTATCCAAATCCATTGCTGGTCATGTGCAAGCTTATCATACCACATGCGCAACTCCTTCACCATCCCCTTGCGCCTTAAACGCCTCAGCATATAAGGCGTCAATCCTAGCTACCACCACCGGTGAGTTAATAAAATTTGTTGTAAACACGGATAGGGAAAACACGGATTCAACCAATAAACCCTATCCGTGTTTTCCCTATCCGTGTTTACAATAGTTGCTCGTTTATGCCACGTTTCAGTCGGCTGCGATCAGCGCTTCTGCCTCGACAGTTGACGTGTGAGCAGCGCTTTCCGTCACCGCTACCCACACCAGCGTATCGTAGATGGTGGCGCCGGCGCCCATATCGGTCTCGTCCTGGGGCACGATCTGATTGATGTTGCGACCGTCGGGGCTGAATTTGTTCCACCAGATGCCCGGCGCTAGCACCGTGCCGGGGATGATGTCTTCCGTCACTTCGGCGGTTAGCTGGACGCTGCCCAGCGCATTCCAAACGCGCACTGTTGCGCCATCGCGGATCGAGCGCGCCTGCGCGTCTGAGGGGTGAATTTGCAAGAGGGGTATCTTTTCGCGATGGCGCAAACGATCCACCACCGTAAAGGAGCTATTGAGAAAAGAATGGGCCGGCGGCGAAATGCAAACCAGGGATTCGGGCAACGGGAAACGGGATTCGACTCTATCCCGTTTCCCGTTGCCTGTTTCCCGAATCCCTACCTCCTGCCACTTAGGCGGGATATAAGTCGGCACTGGATCGTAGCCGTCACGCGCCATTTTTTCGCTGTAGAATTCACACTTGCCGCTGGGCGTGGGAAAGTTGCCCTGCGCAAAGGGGAGATGCGGCTCGGGTAGATTGAGGCGCGCATAGCCGTCGCGCAAGAGGCGTTCCCAGGTGATGCCTTCATAGGTGGCATGGTGCTGCTTCTCAATTAGCATGCGTAAAATCTCTTCGTCGCTCTCACTAAAACAGTCATCGTCATAGCCCAGGGCCGTCGCCAAGCGGCGGAAGATTTCACTATTGGCCAAACATTGGCCCACCGGCGCAATCGCCGGTTGGTTGAGCGTGAGATAAGTGTGGCCGTAGGAGCGGTGTAGATCCCAGTGTTCCAACTGTGTGGTCGCCGGCAGGATAAAGTCGGCATAGTCGGCGGTGTCGGTCTGAAAGTGCTCCATGACAACGGTGAAAAGATCGTCGCGCTGTAGCCCGGCGATCACGCCCGCTTGATCAGGCGTGATTGCAGCCGGGTTGCAATTGTAGACGATCAACGCTTTGACCGGCGGTCCTGCTTGCTCTGGCGCAATAATCTTACTCGTCGGGCGCGGGCGGTAGTGGGCGCGGGCAATGTGGGCTGGATCCAGGCTTAAGGCATCGGCCAGCCGGTTCATGTTAATCGTGCGCGGGTTGCGGTCGCCGAGCAGGGTATGGCGATAGAGCGATGTGCCATTCATGCGGCGGAAGAAGCCGCTGCTGCTCAACTGGATGCCGCCGCCGTACTGGCGCCACGCGCCCACCAATGCGGGCAGACAGGTGACCGTGCGCATGGCCATGCCGCCGCCATAGTGACGCTGCATTCCATAATTGATACGAATTGCGGCCGGTTGGATGGTGGCGTATTCGCGCGCCAGTGTACGGATGCGCGCCGCCGAAATGCCTGTAATCTCCGCCGCACGTTCGGGGGGCCACGCTTGCACGCGTTCGGCCAACGCAGCAAAGCCGACGGTGTATTGGGCCACGTAATCGGCATCATGCAAGCCTTCGGCGATGATCACATGCATCATGGCCAGGGCCAGCGCAGCGTCTGTACCGGGGCGAATCGCAATCCATTCGTCGGCGGCCTGGGCGGTGCGCGTGTTGGCCGGGTCGATCACGATAACGCGCGCACCCTGTTTGCGCGCCTGTTGAATAAAAGGCCAGAGGTGCAAGTTGCTGGTCAGTGTATTGCTGCCCCAGATTAAGATCAAGCGGCTATGGGCATAGGCTTCCGGCGCCATGCCTTCGGTCGCACCGATACTATATAGATAGCCCTCAAAGCCGGCCTCGGAGCAGATAGTTCGTGCCAAGCGGCTGGCGCCCATCCGATTGAAGAAGCGCGTGGCCATACCCTCGCCCTGTAACAACCCCAATGTGCCGGAGTAGGAATAGGGTAGCACGGCTTCGGCGCCATGCTCGTCGATGATGCGTTGCAGATTGGCCGCCATCGCATGGATGGCGGTTTCCCAGGTAACCGGTTTGAATTGACCACTGCCCTTGGGGCCAACGCGCTGGAGCGGCGTCAACAAGCGGTCTCGGTGATAGCTGCGCTCTAGATAGCGGTCCACTTTGCCACACAGCTTACCCTGGGTAATCGGATGGTCGGGGTTGCCCCACAAGTCGACAGCTTGGCCCGTTGTCTTGTTGACGGCCACTTGCCAACTACAGGTGTCGGGGCAGTCGTGCGGGCAAGCGCCAGTGACAATCGTCAAGTTGGGGTCGTTTTCATACAGCGTAAGTTTAGACATAACTACTCTTTTCCTTTGCGTGGTCGACGGCCAGATCAAATCAATACGAAAGTGTAGCAAATTTACCGCTTAATTGGCAAGCTGACGTTTCAAACCGTAGCGACATATACAAATTCTACTTACATGCGGGAAAAATCAAGCGCTATAGCTACCTTCTGAACATAACTTTGACCTTCTAGTTACAGTTTTCAGTGTTACCCTAGCGGTCGAACTGTGCAATCTGCACAATAGCCAAATAAATAAAGTTAGCCATCTTGACAATAGAAAAAGCAACCGGTTACGCATATAGTTATTGGCATTACACTTTGTGCCGGTATTACCAATGCTCAAGCTATCGATTAAATCAACTTTACCAATCTAATTTTATCAAGCATGCTCCGATTGCAGGTTCTTTAGACATAAGCCAGATCAATAACCCTGGCCAAGTCTTAGATTGCGGCGCAGTCGGAGGTTTTTTTGTGACTTAGTTTTTCAAAACGCTAACGATTATTCAGCTTTTAATTTATTTTATTCACCAAAATCAAAGGAGTATTTGTATGGCGCTCAAATGTAGCTCGCCTTCGGATGTGCTGGCGGCGATCGAAGAACACGGCATTCAATTTGCAGACTTGAAATTCACCGATGTGTACGGCCAGTGGCACCATTTTTCCGTGCCGATTGAGCAATTCGACGCCGAAGACATTTTTGAAAAAGGTTTAGGCTTTGATGGTTCGTCGATTCGCGGTTTTAAATCGATCGAAAGCAGCGATATGTTGCTGATTTGTGACCCGACCACCGCTTTCGTCGATCCGATCTTGGCCCACCCCACCATCAGCCTGACTGGCAATGTCTACGATCCGATCACCAAAGAAGCCTTTGACCGCGACCCACGCAACGTCATCCGCCGGGCCGATGCTTACATGAAATCGACCGGCATCGCCGATACCGCCTACATGGGGCCGGAAGCCGAATTCTTTATTTTTGACCGCGTGCGCTACGAAACGGGCCGCTTTTCCAGCAGCTATGCCGTAGATAGCATCGAAGCGCCTTGGAATTCTGGCGAGTGGAGCCATGGCCACAAAATAAACTACAAGGGTGGTTATTTCCCCGTGGCGCCGTTTGATACGCTGCAAGATGTGCGCTCGGACATTGTGCGCACAATGATCGAAGCTGGTTTGCCAGTAGAAAAGCACCATCACGAAGTCGCAACCGCCGGTCAGACTGAGATCAACCTGCGCTCGGCGCCGATGATCCAAATGGCCGATTACATGCAAGTTTACAAGTACATCGCCAAGAATGTAGCGATCAAGCACGACAAGACGGCCACCTTTATGCCCAAGCCGCTCTTCGAAGACAATGGCTCTGGCATGCACACCCATCAGAGCTTGTGGAAGGATGGCGTACCGCTTTTTGCCGGTGATCAATATGCCGGCATTAGCCAGTTGGCCATCTGGTATATCGGCGGCATTTTGAAGCACATCAACTCGCTGCTCGCCTTCTGCGCGCCGACCACGAACTCCTACCGTCGCTTGGTGCCTGGTTACGAAGCACCGGTCGTCGTCGCTTACTCGGCCCGCAACCGCTCGGCGGCCTGTCGCATCCCCGTCGGTGCGGATTCGCCCAAGGCCAAACGCATCGAGTTCCGCTGCCCAGACCCGGGCGCGAACCCCTACCTGGCCTTCTCTGCCATGTTGCTGGCTGGCCTGGATGGCATCCAGAACCAGATCGACCCCGGCAAACCGTCGGAGATGGACTTGTTTGAGGGTGAGACGCTGAAGAAGGTAACCACTGTCAAGGGTTCGCTCGAAGGTGTATTGGATTCGTTGGAAGAGGACAATGCTTATCTGACAGCTGGTGGCGTCTTTACCGAAGGGCTGTTGGAAACATATATCGGCACCCGTCGCATCGCCGATGTCGATGCCGTTCGCCTGCGCCCGCACCCGCACGAATATGTTATGTATTTCGGCGTCTAGGTTCGCCTTGCACCAACTGCCACGGCTGCGCAGTATGCCTTGCGTATTGCGCAGGACTACCCGATAAAAGACCTATCTAGGGTGGCTGTTGGCGAAGGGTAACACCTTCGCCACTAGCCACCCTTTCTGTCTGATTGGCAAAAAGCCCTGCCAGTGCTACAATAACGAGCACCTTTCTGTTTTTACGACGGGAGAACCATATGAGTGTAAATTATACCCCTGAACAGCTAGCACGTGTGGATGAGGTGATCAAGCGCAACGACATTCGCTTTATCCGCCTGCAATTTTCCGACATTATCGGCATTGCCAAACATGTCACGATTCCGATTGGGCACTGGGACACCGCGATTGGCCACGGCATCTGGTTCGACGGTAGCTCGATCGAAGGCTTTGCCCGCATCGCCGAAAGCGACATGTACCTGGTGCCCGATCTGGATACTTTCGCCGTCATTCCGTGGGATATGGATCTCTCCACCGCGCGGGTGATCTGCGATGTCTATACGCCGGATGGTGAGCCTTTTGACGGCGACCCGCGCTATGTACTCAAGCGCCAGTTGCAGCGCGCCGCCGACATGGGGCTAGAATATCAAGTCGGCCCAGAGTTGGAGTTTTTCCTCTTCAAACGCCATGCCAACGGCTCCTTGTTGCCGCTCGAACCGCATGATCAAGCCGGCTACTTTGATGTGAGCACCGACCAGGCCAACAATGTGCGCCGCCAGATGGTGGATGCGTTGCAGGCGCTGGGTATCAATGTCGAAGCATCGCATCATGAAGTGGCCGTTGGTCAAAGTGAAATCGATTTCCAGTTTGGCCCTGCCCTCAGCACGGCTGATAATGCGATTACCTTTCGCACCACGCTCAAGGCAATTGCGCAGAAAAATAATCTCCATTGTACCTTTATGCCCAAACCGATTGCTGGTATCAGCGGCTCGGGCATGCATGTCCACCAAAGCTTGTGGAATATCCGCACCAAAGAGACGGTCATGTACGATGCGGAGAACGAATATAGCCTGAGCCAGCAAGCGCTCTATTTCATTGCCGGTCAGTTGCACCATGCCAAGGCGATTTCGCCGATTATTGCGCCGCTGGTCAACAGCTATAAGCGGCTTGTCCCCGGCTACGAAGCCCCCGTCTATATCTCCTGGGGGCGCACCAACCGCAGCGCGTTGATTCGCATCCCGCGCGTCAGCCAAGGGCGCTACAAGAGCACGCGCTGCGAATTACGCTGCCCGGATCCGAGCGCAAACCCCTATCTGGCCTTTGCCGCCATGTTGGCTGCTGGCCTGGACGGGATCGAGCGCCGCTTGCCGCCGCCACCACCGGCCGAAGAAAATCTCTATCATGTTGATGGGGTGCGCGCCGGGTTGGATATGCTACCCGCCGACCTGGGTCAGGCGATCGACGCGCTGCGCCAAGATGAGGTGATCCAGGCGGCGCTGGGCCAACATGTCTACGAACGTTATATCGAAGCCAAAACACAAGAGTGGGACGAATACCGCCTCTATGTTAGCCAGTGGGAACTAGAGCGCTATTTGACGATTTACTAAATTTTAGCTAAAAGCGCAACGCAAAGGCGCAAAGAAGCAAGGGTGCAAAGTTTTTCTCTGTACCTTTGCTGCTTTGCGCCTTTGCGCTAGCTTCTCTAGCTTCCTGAAAATTTTAGGCGTTGGACATTCCTGGCGCGCTAGATTAAACTTCTCTCATCGCTTGTATTTTTTGATCAATCACGATGGAAGCATAGAGGAGAAACTCGATATGACTATACAGGATCTGGCGCCCGCACGCCCTTATATCATGGATAAGAATTTGGGCCGTGCCCTTGACCTGGATCATCAGGATCTGACCCACACCAACGCCGATGGCAAACCCGTGCCCGAATTGAGCCAAGAACAGAAATATCTGTTCGACACACGCGGCTGGCTCTTGATTCCCGGTGTCCTCAGCGCTGATGAGGCGGCGGAGATGCGTGAATTTGGGCTCCGTTTGCAGCACAATCCGCAGTCGATCCCCGAACATGAGCGCAATGCGCTGGGGGGACCACTGCAAAAATTGGCCGATCATCCGCAAGTGGTCAGCTTTATGAACGAATTTGTCGCCCACCCGGCGTTGTCTAGCCAGGAATGTTATGGCTTTCGCCAGGAATCTTGCCATCTTTTCTATCGCACCCAAGGCCAGGGCAAGTTTGGGCCGCACAACGGCAGCGGCATGTTGCGCTTTCCCGGCGACTCGCACACCTATCACTGTATTCCCGGCAAAGCCAACAGCGGTTTAACCCGTGTAGTCTGGGAACTGAACCCCGTGGAAAAAGACATGGGTGGCACGCTCTTTGTGACGGGCAGCCATAAGGCCGTCTATACCGCGCCGGAAGCTATTTTGGATCCGAGCTCGTCGGTTTGGGAGACCTATAGCTGTCCCGCCGGCTCGCTGCTCTTCTTCACCGAGGCACTCACCCACAGCGCCACCGCCTGGACCAACCCACACAACGACCGTGTCGCCATCTTTAGCTGTTACAACACGGTGAACAGCAAATGGCACAACTGGAACCCACCGGCGGAATTGACCGCCAGCATGCCAGCCAAGCGCCAGACCCTCTATCGCCCGGTGCATGCGCAGGATAATGTGATCGGGGCGGATTACCGGCATTAGGCAGTAGTAAACAGGTAAATAGGTGAATCTACCTGTCTACCTGTTTACCCAAACCACCACTGGAAAACCCACATGCAAGCGAACGCTGTCGTTTTTACCGCGCCCAATACGGTCGAATACCGTCCTATTACCTGTCCTGATCCGGGTCCGAAAGACGCCGTCGTACGCGTCACCCATTCGTGGATCAGCAATGGCACCGAAGGCTCCTTCTTGCGCGGCGAGCGGATTGCCGGTGACACACCCTACCAGGCGGGCGATCCGTGGCCCTTTCCCATTGTCGCCGGCTACCAAAAGATCGGCGTGGTCGAGTGGGTGGGCGCAGAGATTACCGACCTGACCGTTGGTGAAACGGTCTTTGCTGCCCTAGGCAAGGTTGAGGAGATGTTTTCGCCGTGGGGTGGTCAGGTCTCGCACTCGGTTAGCCCGCGTGACCAGATCTGGAAACTGCCCGCAGGCGGGGATCCACTGGCCTATGCCGGGCTGGTCTTGACCCAAGTTGGTTACAATTGTGGCATCCGCGCCGGGATTGGGATTGGGGAAGGCGCAGTTGTAATCGGCGACGGCATGGTCGGCCAATGGGCCGCGCAGACATTGGCCTGGCGCGGGGCCTCGGTCGCGTTGATCGGGCGCCATGCGCAGCGTCTACAACGCTTCGGCACGGGGCCAGACCGCCATCTGATCAACGAGCGCGAGGCGGATTGGACGGCCATTGTGCGCCAACTTTTCCCCGCTGGTGTGCAAGTAGCCGTTGATACCGTTGGCTCGGTCCCCGCCGTCGAGCAGGTGATGCCGTTGATGAAACGTTATGGCCACATCATCTCCGCC
>JBBRVA010000154.1:0-12270 GCA_038247295.1 Caldilineales bacterium
AGATGTTCATAGGTTCATTGTATCAGAAAGACGTGGCGGGTGTAAAGCAGATTTCATCCTTTTTTCGTTTTATTGAGGATTTATGCACAGCAGAGTGAATCTCACGCAGAGCCGCAAAGAACTGCAAGGACAAGCAGAACTTTATTCTGCCTTTGTAGTTCTTTGCGGCTTTGCGGCTCTGCGTGAGAAGTTCTGTTTATGGCAGTTGGCCGTTGGCGCGCAGCCATGCTTCGGTTTGCCGCATCCCTTCGTGCCAATCAATGCGCGGTTCCCAGCCCAAAACTGTACGCGCTTTGCGGTTGCTAAAGCTATTATCGCTGCGCAGGGTGCGGATCACCCGCCGGTTCAAACTGACTGGTTTGCCGCGTAGCTTACCCCGGATTTCGAAAAAGACCGCCGCCAGCCAAGCGACTGGGTACGGAACGGCGGGCAATCTCGGTTTGCCCAACATCGCGGCATACGCGCCAAAAAAATCGCGCCACGGCAGAGGATCGCCATCGGAAAAATTAAACGCTTCGCCAATCGCAGCCTCACTTTGGGCGCACAAGATTAGACCATCGACTAAATTATCGATATAAATGGGTTTGCAAAAGTGGCGACCGCCGTCGATCAACATCAGCGTGCCCTTGCGGATCATCTCGATCGGGCGCAATGTAAATTGGGGCGAACCCAAGCCGTAGACCTGCGCAGGTCGCGCCACCACCACCGGCAAGCCCTGCGTCTGATAGGCGTGCATGACCACGGCTTCGGCGTCGACTTTGGAATCGGTATAAAAGTTGCCCGCGCCGCGCACGGGCGTCGTCTCGTCGATGCCAAAAACTTGCTGCGAACCATAGACCGCGCACGAACTCACATGGACTAGGCGCTGGACGCCGGCGGCTAGCGCGGCATCGACAACATTTTGGGTGCCATCCACATTGACAGCCCACACCTCGGCGTGGCTGCCGCGCTCGTTGACCCAGGCCGCGGCGTGGAAAATCACCTGGCAACCCTGGGCCGCCCGCTGTAGCGATGCCAGATCGGTAATATCACCTTGCACAACCTCGCAACCAAGGTCAAGGAGTGGGCGTGCTTTTTCCAGGTTGCGCACCAAGGCACGCACCTGAACCCCTTCTTCGCTAACAAGTCGCTGCGCCAGACGGCCCCCGATAAAGCCAGTCGCACCGGTGATTAAGACAGTATCGCCTTGTTGCATCTGCACATCCTCGGCAATCGCCGGTTAGACAGTAGATTTTGCGACGGAATAAGCGATTACCTTAGGTAGATAAGGAGACATGTAAATAGGGAAATAGGTAGATAGGAGACATTTACCTATTTCCCTGTTTCCTTGTCGCCCTCTGCCGCCAATTGCATCACCAGCGCAACCTCTTCTTCGCGGCGGTGGATTTGCCCATCCAACCGCGCCGCTCGCGCTGCTTCTAACAGCGTACGGTAGCGCGGGCCGCGGGGCAGGCCAAGCGCTTGTAAATCGTGACCGTTCAATGTGGCGTGGATATGTTGCCATTCGGTTAAATAACGCTGCACAATGTGTTCGATCTGCGGATCGTTACAGATCACGGTAAAGAGCGCTAGCGTGGCTGGCTGCGCTTTGCCCAAGTGCGCGACCACTTGGCTTGGCCGCAAATTCGGATCGGCTAGCACGGCGCAGTGGTCGCGCAGAAAGTGCAGTGCAGCGACCATCTGCTGCGTTTCGCGCCGTAAACCTAAGCGCTCCTGGAGGACAGCATCGGTTTCCGCTGGCAGCCGATAGACCAGAATGCCCCAGTAAAGTCGCTCGATTGCATCACTGTATAAATATTCGCCCCAGAAGGCATCGCTTACTGTGGTGCGCAGACGAGTAAAACGCATTATTACCCAGTCATCCACGGTTAATTGAGAATGCAACTGGGGTAGCACGCCCACTTCATCTAAGCGCGCCAGGACCTTCTCCGGTGCTGATTCCTGCAAAATACGGTCGAATTCGTGGCGGACGCGCGCGGGTGTTACCCGATCCAAGAGCTCTAACGCATCTTGCAGCAATTCAAGTGTACGCGGCGCAATCTGGAAGCTGAAGCGTTGCTCATAACGCACCGCGCGCAAGATACGCGTGGGGTCATCGACAAAACTCAGGCTGTGCAATACGCGCACAATGCCCGCTTCGAGGTCGGCAATTCCGTTGTAGAAATCAAGCAACTCACCCCAGCGGTCAGGGTTTAGGCAAAGGGCCAGCGTATTGATCGTGAAGTCGCGCCGGTGTAAATCCAGTTTGATGCTGCTCTGCTCGACCGTCGGCAAGACGCTCGGTGCGGTATAGAACTCGGTGCGCGCGGTGACGAAATCCAGGTGACCGGGCAGATCGTTGGCGTTGATCGCAACACCCATCTCACTTTGCAACTGATCGATCACCACTGGGTGATCGGCATCGGTCAGTAGCCACTTGGCCGTGCCAAAGGTCTTGTGGGGCACCACGCGCCCACCATAACGACTTTGCATATGGTGGGCAAAGGCAATCGCATCGCCTTCGATCACGATGTCCATGTCTAATGTTTGCATGCGTGCGCTGGCGGTATTAAGCAACAGATCGCGAACAAAACCACCCACGACGTAAACGGTAAAATCCAACTCGTCGACGGCCTGGCCAAGCAGTTGCAGCAGCGCAATTTGAGCCGGTAAGAGGAGATTGTTCAAGCGCTTTACCATCGCTTCTTGCTGCGCATCGGGCTGCGCCGTTTCGTCCCACAGTTTGATCAAATCGGTACGGGTCACGATGCCAAGAATCTCGCCCTGTTCATTGACGACTGGAATTTGGCCCCAATGGCTTTCAATCATGGTTTTACGCAAGGTGGCAATCGAGTCGCTAGGGCGGACGGTTACCTGGCCGGCTTGCATAAAGCGCCGCACTGGCTTGTCGCCCAGGCCGTGGTTTAGGGCGCGATCAGCCTCACGCCGAGTTAAAACGCCAAGGATGGCATCCGGACGATCCGGCTTTTTTTCAATAACCGGGAAACCTTCGTGGCCGTAGCGGCGCATTAATACTGCCGCTTGCTCGATGGTCATCGTTGGCGTCAAAGTCTGGGGCCGCCCCATACTCATAATCTGGCGTACCGTCACGGCGGGGCGTATCTTTTCCTGGAGCAAGCTGACGATGCGATCCCGCACTGCTTGCGGATCCGCACCCTGCACCGGCGCGGCTGCGGCGCGCGTATGACCACCGCCCCCTAGTGCGCGCGCGACCTCGCCCACGTCCATATCGTCGATCGTGCTGCGCGCCACCACCTGGACAATGTCGCCCAGACCAACAACGAGAAAGATGGCGTCCACCTCGTGGATATCACGCAGCCGATGGGCTAGCGTGCTAATCGAGTCATCAAAATCGGGCGCGTTGGCCTGCGCAATTACGATGGTGTGGCCGGCAATTTCCAGAAATTCGCTTTGGTCGATCAAAGTGGCTAGCAGGTGGCGCTGGGCTTCGCTGAGCGGGTGGCGCAAAAACTGGCTCACAACGTCCAGATTGACGCCGCGCGCCGGCTCCATCAGCCAAGCCAGGGCGTAAACATCGCGGTGCGTCGTTCCGCCATAGCTCAGGCTACCGGTGTCTTCGTGGATGCCCAGCGCCAACAAGGTCGCTTCCGCAGGGGAAAGGGTGCGATCTTCCCGCATCAGTTTTTCGAGCAAAAGGGTCGTATTGGCGCCGGTTGGCTCACTCCATAGTTGCCAGTTTTCGGGCACGGGTTGGTCGTTGGTGTGATGGTCGATCACATAATAGGCGGTTGTCGCTTGCATGCCTTTGGGCAGGTTGGCCGCGCGCGTGTCGACCAGAATGGCGCGTGTGATCTGGCGGCGCGGTAATTCTTTGGCGGTGACAAAGGGGAACTGATTTTTGTAAAGCGCCAGAAACTCTTGGACATTGCGGTTCATTTGGTGCGGCAGCACTGGCACCGCAGCGGGGAAGAGCAAAGCCGCGGCGAGCAGCGAGGCCAGCGCGTCAAAGTCCGTATGTTCATGGGTGAGGATAACTTCAAGATTTTCTAACGACATTCATTTTGCTTATTCGAGGAATGCTGCCTGTGCATGTTTATGCCAAATGAAGTGACTGCTAGGCAAGTTCAAGCAACGGTAGTGGTTGACCAGTCACTATGCTATACAAAACATCTGGATCGAGATCAGCTTGATTGGGCCAACAGATTGTTCCCAGTTCTGGATTGACGCGCACCTGAATAAAATACTCGTGGTTTCTAAGCGGTGCAAAGACACCCACGAAATCGATCAATCCTGTGACATCGATCTCACCCTCAACGTCATCTTCAAAGCGTAGATATAGACGATAATTTTCCAAAGGTTTCACTTTAATGATGTCTTTTAACATTCAATTACTCCAAAGGTGCAATCTTTTTTAACGGCGCTTGTTGCTTGGCTAGTGACCAGTCTTCTATGAGTTCTTGTTGGTGCATTGCCGCCCATTCAATTACCATGCCAAGTGCTCTAGGCGATAGACGACCTTCCAGTACTCTAAAAGAATATATATCGATAAGTGCTTTTTGTCCACCATACCGGACATGGAAATGCGGTGGTGGATGATCATTATAGTTAATGGTTATAATCATACCAAAAAAGCGACTAATTTCAGGCATTTAAAGTCTCGCATTGTATCTGGATCTGGTATCTGTTTTAGGCCAGCCTAGCCCGCATCAATAACTGGCGTGCGGCGTGGTTGTGTTGTTCGATCAAAATAGGTGTCTCCAACGTCAAAACTTGGCCGGCTTCTACCAACATGCGCCCGTTGACCACAGCAAAATCGACATTCTGCGGATGGCAAAAGATCAACGCCGCCACTGGATCATGCACGGCGCCGCCCGCGTAGCCAATTGCGTTGAGATCAAAGGCGATGATATCGGCGGCCATACCGGGGGCCAGCGCACCGATGTCATCCCGGCCCAATACGGCCGCACCGCCCAGGGTGGCTATTTCCAACGCTGCCCGCGCCGTCATCGCGCGTGGATCGCCCTGAACGCGCTGTAAGAGCAGCGCTTGGCGGGCTTCGGCCAGCAGATGGCTGCTGTCGTTGCTGGCGCTGCCATCCACACCCAAACCGACGGGGACACCCGCCTCACACATGGTGCGCACAGGCGCAATGCCGCTCGCCAGCCGCATGTTACTGCTCGGGCAATGGGCCACGCCGGTGCGGGTGCGGGCAAAAAGGTTAATCTCATTCGGGTCGATGTGGACACAGTGCGCATGCCAAACATCGTCGCCCGTCCAACCCATAGCTTCGGCATAGGCGCCAGGACGTTGACCAAAGCGCGCCACGCAGAATTCTTCTTCATCCTTGGTTTCGGCCAGATGGGTGTGCAGCTGAACGTTGGCCTGAACGCCAAAGCTGCGCGCCAACGCCGCACTCTCACGCATCAGATCCTGGGTCACACTAAAGGGGCTGCACGGCGCGATCACGACCCGGCGCAAGGCATAACGACTGGCGTCGTGATAGGTTTCGACCACGCGTCGGCAATCGCGTAAGATCGCATCTTCGCGTTCGGTTACGCGATCGGGGGGCAGACCGCCCTGACTTTCGCCCAAACTCATGCTGCCGCGCGCGCCATGAAAGCGCACACCTACGCGCGCCGCCGCCTCAAACTGATCGTCCAAGCGCGCACCATTGGGCCAGAGATAGTGATGATCACTGCTGGTCGTACAACCGCTCAACAACAGTTCGGTCAGCGCCAGTTGGGTGCTCACCTGTACATCCTGCGGTGTGAGCTCGGCCCAGATCGGGTAGAGCGTCTTGAGCCAGTCGAAGAGCACGACGTCTTGCGCGCCCGGTAGCGCGCGGGTCAAGGTTTGGTAGAAGTGGTGATGGGTATTGACCAGGCCCGGCAGCACGATTTTGCCGCGGGCGTCGATAATTCGGTCTGCTCGCACCGCTAGGTCTGCGGGTAGATTGGCGGTGATGCCGACCCAAGTGATCGCATTGTCTTCGACAAAAAGCGCACCATCGCGCAGTTCGCGACGATCGGCGTCCATGGTCACAAGCATGGCGGCGTACTGGATGAGCAGGGTCGTCATGAACTGTCCTTTAGATGCTTTACACCGGTGCCGGCTTCATTTCCCAGACGTCGAGGGACACAACTTGGGCGCTGCCGCCCTCGGCAAAGAACTCGACGCCACCGGCGTGGTCAGGTGGATAAATAATGCGCGTCATGGCCGTGCGTCCTTCGTTGACAAAGACTTCCAGGACAGATTTGTCGAGGAAAACGTGCAGCGTAAGCAGTTCACCGTCCAACGCAAAGGAAATTTCGGTGCCGGCTACGTGCAAGGTCTGGCCGTCGTGGCGGATCAGGACCGCCGATTGGCCGTCATCGGTGCAGCGAACCTTTAGCCCAATCGCCGTCGCGCTGCCCGGGTTGATCGTCGCCAGGATTTCGAGCGTATCGCCTTCGACGTTTTGCAACCGCTGGCTGCCATTGTGTAAGGCTAGACCAGTACGGGCCAAACGGCGTCCACGCAATTGTTCTAGCGCTGGCAGGGGTGTCTGTCGCGGGTGGCCATCGGCTCCAATCGAAAGGATGCGTGGCAAGGCCAAGCAGCCGTTCCAGCCGCGTTCTTTAGCAAAGCCGCGCACCCAGCCCAACAGAATACAGCGGCCCTGTTCATCGTAGAGCGTATTGGTGGCGTAATAGTTGGGCACATCGTCAAAGCCGGCATCCAACACGCCCTTGGTTTGCGGTGTAAAGGTGAGCGTTTGTAGATCAAAGTCACCGACCATATATTCGACGGGACGATAGGGCGAAGTGAGCAACACCCATTTGTCGTCTACCTTGAAGAAATTAGGACATTCCAAAAAACTGCGCGGGCCACGTGGCTCATGATAAAGTAGACCTTGATAGCGCCAACGAAGCAAATCGGTGTCTTCGGCTTCGTATAGCGCTATCGCATCTGTATCGGCGTAGGAACCTCCGATTACCAAAAAGGTGCGCCCGGCTTCCTCAAAGATATAAGGATCGCGCCAGTCGCCTTCAAAAGGCGGACCGCCATGCGTTTCAAGGGCCAAGATGGGATTGGCCGGATGTTTCTGCCAGGTGATCCAGTCCGCATCGCCAATCGCCACCCACTGTTCGTTGGGCGGGCGTTGATCGCGCAAACCCGTTTTCACCGAGGTGTAAAAGAGCAAAGGCTGGCCCTGGCCATTGACACGGGCGCAGCCGGAAAAGACATGCTCCTCGCCTTGCTCTAGTGACGGCCAGAGCGCAATCGGCAGTTGCTCCCACTGCACGAGATCACGGCTGCGGGCATGACCCCAATGCATGTGGCCCCAATCGTCACCGTAAGGGTTGTATTGATAAAAAACGTGAAACCACCCATCATGATAGATCGTGCCGTTGGGGTCGTTCATCCACAAGGCGGGTGGCCGAAAATGGTAGACCGGGCGCGTTGGGTCGGCTGCCGCGGTGGGAATGGCGGCCGCTACGCTTTGCATAGCTTGGGCAATGGCTGGGTTGTTATAGGTTGGCATGTTATCTCTAATTTACGCTCGTTGTGTTAAAATTTCGCTAGCAGTATAATTTACATGGGAATTCATCCCAAACTGAGGAGGGCCAGATTATGCAACTAGAAGACTATTTCGATTTTCTTGCTCCGGATGACATCCGGCTCAAAGGCTCACGGATTGGCATTGAATCCGTGCTTTATGAATATATCTTTCGTGAGCAAACGCCAGAAGCGATTGCTAAACGCTTTCCAACCCTAGCGCTAGAGCAAATTTATGCCACACTTTTGTATTACTTGCATAATCGCAGAGAAATTGACGCCTACATAACTGATTGGCTGGAGTATGGACGGCGTATGCGTGAAGAACAAGAACGTAATCCACCCCCTTTTGTCAACCGCTTGCGCGCTCTAAAAGCAGAGCGCCAGAAAGCTCAACTCCAGAATGAGCAACATTCGCTATCTCCTGGATGAACACGTCGATCCACTGTTCCGCAGCGGCTTGCTGAAACGTGAGCCAATGCTTGTCGTATGGCGAATCGGTGATCCAGGTGCCCCGCTGCAAGGGACGCTGGATCCCGATTTGTTGTGTTGGTGCGAAGAGCATGAATTTATTTTAGTGACGAACAATCGTCGTTCGATGCCTCAACATCTGCGGGATCATATGGCTGCCGGACGCCATATACCAGGCATCTTTGAAATGAATCCCAATATGCGCATTGGCGAAACGATTGATGAACTGTTACTGATATGGGCTGCTTCGCATGAAGATGAGTATCGCGACTGCATTGCGTTCTTGCCCGTGAGCTGAGTGTACAGCATTTGTTTTACTCCAACATCACCGGCATGCCCTTGGCGGCCGACTCCAGAATGGCGCAGATCGCCCGTGTTGTGGCGATGCCATCTGCGCCAGTGGCTAACACCGGTGCGCCCTGCACCACCGCGTCGACAAAGTAGGCGATACTGTCCAGCACAAATCCGTTCAGATGAATACCCGTAGGCGGCGCCAGCAGGTCGGGGAAGGCGGCTTTTTCTGTGCCGTAGACTTCGATGCTGCGATTATGCGAACCGTCCACATAGAGCGCGCCTTCGCTGCCGAGGATTTCGAGCTTAAGGTCTTTGACGGTGGCATGCGTACGCGGCAAAATCCAGGCGTGCTCGAAAACGGCCACCGCGCCTTTGCTAAATTCGACCGTGGCAACATGGAAGTCGGGCGCTTGCACACCCAGTTTGTGCAAAATGCCCTCGCGGCCGACGGCATAAATTTTGACCGGCTCATCGTCCAGCAGCCAGCGCACGAGATCGATCATGTGGCTGGCGAGGAACCAGAGTGCCGAAGAGCGCCCGGCCCAACTGAGCATTTCTAGTGGCACGGCCAGTGTGTTGCTCAGGCGCGCATAGACATAGGCTGGCGTCCCCAACTCGCCGCGCTGGATGGCATTGCGGGCGCTGACCATCGCCGGATTGACACGGTTGTGAAAATCAACCATCAAAATGACGCCGGCGGCCTCGGCGGCGGCGGTAATTGCCTGCGCATCTTCCACGGTGGTGGCCAACGGCTTCTCGACGAGAATATGTTTGCCCGCCTGCGCACAGGCAATCGCAACCGCTCGATGAAATGGATCTGGCGTAGCAATCGAAATCGCCGTAATCTCAGGGTCATCCAGCAACTCCTGGAGATTGGTCGTATGCCGCCGTGCCCCATATTCTTCTGCTGTCTTACGCGCTCGTTCCCCATCCAGGTCGCACACCGCCACAAAATCGACAAAGGGATGGCGACTATACGCCTGCGCGTGGCGTTGCCCGAAGAGACCCGCCCCGACCAATGCAAACCCTGTTTTCATGTTCAAGTTTTCTCCTGTCTAGTTTGGCGGTGATTAAAATCACGATTTAACCCACGTAGGTGGTTTCGTAGGGGTAGCAGCGAATTCATTCGCCAGACAATCCTCATTAACCATTCACAATTAACCATTACGCATTAACCATGATTTAGCCCTTAAGCGCACCCATGCGTACACCTTCTAGAAAATAGCGCTGAAAGAGTAAAAAGAAAACGATCATCGGTAGCGCGGCTAACGCCGCGCCGGCAAAGATGATGCCCCAGTCGGTCGTGAATTCGCCTTGCAGATTGGCGACGCCCACGGTCAAGGTGAAATTGGGGCTTTTATTCAGCGCGATCAGCGGCCAGAGAAAATCGTTCCAACTGCGCACAAAGGTGAAGATGGCCAGCGCCGCCATGGCTGGTTTGGTCAGCGGCAGAATCACATGCCAGAAGACGCCAAATTCTGTGCAGCCGTCGATATTGGCCGCGTCTTCCAATTCGTGCGGTAGGGTTTGGATATATTGGCGCATCAAAAAAATACCAAAAACCGCCGCCGTGCCTGGTAAGATCACCGCCGGCAGGCTGTCTAGCAACTGCAGCTGGCGGATCACAATATAGAGCGGGATCAACGTCACCTGCGGCGGCACCATCAACGTGCCGAGGATAATCCAAAAGAGCAGGTCGCGCAGCGGAAAGCGCTTCTTGGCAAAGGCATAGCCGGCCAGCGTGTCGAAAAAGAGATGCCAGGTTGTGACCGCGCTGGCGATTAACAGACTATTGAACATCCAGCGGCTGTAATCTTTGGCGTTGGTCAGCAGGCGCCCAAAGTTGGCCAGGCTCAAGTTAAGTGGCAGCAAGTCTGGGCGGACCGGCGGCGTATCCCGAATCGGCGTAAAGGCCATCACAAAGAGCCAATACATGGGAAAGAGCGCAATGATCGTCGTGATCACCAGCACGATCCAGCCGCTCCAGGGTAGACCGCGGCGTTTATTTTCAGTTGAAGGCGTAAGTTTGGTCATTACGTCTGGCCAATCATTTCTGGCTTAACCGGTTAAAATTTATGCAGCCTACAAGACAGAGGGCGTGAATGCTCGCACCTAACACTGCTTTTTCTTTGCGTTCTTTGCGCCTTTGCGTGAGACTGCGTTTAATATTCAACATCACTGCGCAAAAAGCGAAATTGAAACACCGCCACGGTTGCGATCATCAAAAAGAGCACAACCGCCTGCGCCGACGCCACTCCGTAATTAAACTGGGTAAAGCCATTTTGGTAGATTTGGGCGACAATTGTCTGCGTGCTGTTAGCAACGCCGCTGGGCACCATAATATAAATCTTCTCAAAGACCTCGAAGCTGGCAATCGTGTAGAGGACGACCAGATAGAGGGTGGTAGATTTGATCAGCGGCAACGTGATATGCCACCATTTGCGCAGCGCACCGGCGCCGTCCAATTCGGCGGCTTCGTAATATTCGGTTGGCACACTGCCCATCGCCGCGCTAAACAGGACCACACCTGTCGCCGGCACGGTTAGAATGGTCGAGACGATAATGCTGCGCAACGCGATATCCGGATCAGAGAGCCAGCGCACCGGTTCAGCCCCCACCAAGCTCAGCAGATAATTGGCGAACCCCCACTGCGCGTTGTAAATCCAGCGCCACTGCATGCCGATAATCACGGCGCTGGTGACGGCTGGCAAATAGTAAGCGGCGCGAAAAAAGGTTTGCAGCCGTCGTCCCAACGGTTGGATCAGGCTGGCCAGCATCAAGGCAATGAAGATATTGCACGTGACGGTGATCACGGTGTAGAGCAAGGTGTTATTGATCGCCGTGACAAAAACGCCGCTTTGCGTGGTAAACGCATCCACATAATTTTTGTAGATCGGCGCCAGCCAGACGCCACCGCGGCGGATGTTGTAGGTTTGGAAGGAAATGATCAACGACCAGACCACGGGGAACAAGACAAAGATGCTAAAGGTCAACATGCTGGGCAGCACAAAAGCGTAGCTCCAGCCATATTTCTGAAAAAAGCGCCGCATAGCAGTCATAGGTGTGGGATGGGTGTTGGTGAAGATTTAGAACCACGGATTTTCAGGAAGACGCCGGTCGTTGTCAGTTCGAAAACGACCGGCGTCTTCCTGAAAATCCGCGGTTCTACTACGCTCGATTGGCCAGAATTTCGTTAATTTCCGGTGCGATTCTTGCCATCGCTTCTTCGGCGGTAGCTTTGCCAAAGATAATGTTCTGCAATTCCGGATGAATGATCGTGCGAATCTGCGGCCACTCGGCCAGGATCGGTGTGATCCAGGTGTAGGGGACAAATTCGGAGAACTTACTAACCGGCTCGGTCAATTCGACTGATTTACGGGCGCCTGGGGCCAGGTAAAAGCCCGGCACGTCGCTTTGCACCTCAGCGCTGGTCAAGTAGCGGCCCAAATCCATCGCCGCCTGCAACTTGGCTGTATCGTCACTCTGGGTGATCGCGATCAGACCGATGCCGGCCGCCGTCACCTGGTTACCGTTGTAAGTAGGCATCGGCCAGACATCAAAGTTGACATTATCGGCCGCATAGTTGGCGGAGGGTCCGCTGGCGTCAGTATACATGGCGTAGGCTTTATTCTTGAAGCCACCTTGGACATCGGCGGCGGCCTGCGCCCCAAAGTCGGGCGGCGTCACCTTGTGGACCAGCGCCAATTCGGCGAAGCGCGTTAACGCGGCGGCCGCTTCGGGCGTATCAAAGGTAAATTTGCTAAAATCGGCGCTCAATGGGCGCACACTTGGATCTTCATTCATAAAGAGTGGCCAGGTATTGACTACGCCGGCATCGATAAATCCGGTAAAGCCATAAACCTGCTCACCGTTCTCGCGCGTAAAGGTCAGTTGCATAGCCAGATCGAGGAATTGCTCGTACGTCCAATCACGGGCGGGCAACTCGATGCCTTTTTCTTCAAATACATCCAAGTTCATGTACATACCCATCGGCGGAACCCACAG
>JBBRVA010000155.1:0-12223 GCA_038247295.1 Caldilineales bacterium
ACTTGATGATGGCATTGAAGTTGTTCACGCTCTCAGTCTTCAGCCATTGCCGCACAAGAAAGCACACCAAACAAAACACCAAATTATCTGAATGAAGTAGTGTGCTCTTTCTGCCCCCGCTTACACCCGATCATATATAAAGCGTAAAATTTTGTGTCATCTAATCATTCAATCTGTTAGACTCTCCTTATGCCAACCATCGACTCAATCGAAATCCACCATTACCGCCTACCCCTCGATCCCCCTTTCCACGCTGCCTGGGATCCAGAGCCACGCGTCAGCCACACCAACACGGTGGTGCGGGTACGCGCCGGTGATTATGAAGGCGTAGGCACGGGCGACGCAATGCTCGGCTTTGCCGGCCACGAAAATCTCTTCCTCGGCCGCGATCCATTCGAGATTGAACGCCACGTCCATTTGCTTGATAACCTGCAATTTTTCTACGGACGCATGTGGCCGCTGGAGATCGCGTTGTGGGATCTGATGGGCAAAATTTCTGGCCAGCCGTTGTGGAAATTGCTGGGTGGACGCAGCAATCGCGTGCGCGCCTACGCCTCGATGGGCCAACGCCGCCCCACACCAGAGCGCGCCGCCGCCGCGCGCCAGTTGCGTGACCGTGGCTTTCCCGCGCTCAAGTTGCGTTTCTATGCTGACAGCTTGGCGGAAAATTTAGCCGTTGCACGCGCGGTACGCGACGCGATCGGGCCGGAGATGGATTTGCTGGTCGATGCCAACCAGGGCTGGCAGATGCCGTGGGATACGCGTACCCCGTGGGATTTCAAGACCGCGCTGTGGGCCGCCGATGCGTTGGCCGAATTGGGCGTCTACTGGCTGGAGGAACCGCTACCGCGTCACGATTACCGCGGCATGGCCGCCTTGCGCCAACGGGCGAAGGTGCGCATTGCTGGCGGTGAAGGCAATCGCGATTACGCCGAACTGCGGGAGTGTTTGCAGCACGGTTCGCTCGATGTCTATCAAGCCGATGTGGCGTGGAGCACAGGTGTGTTGCGCGCCCGCCAATTGGCTACCGAAGTGCAAGCAGCCGGGGCGATCTATTCGCCACACACGTGGGGCGATGGGCTGGTGTTGCTGGTCAATTTGCAGGTTGCGGCCGCACTCTCCACCGCGCCCTTTATCGAATTTCCCTTTGACCCACCCGAGTGGACAACCGCCCGGCGTGATTACATTCTGCCCGCCCCAATCGAGGCCGACGAGCAGGGCTATGTCACCTTGCCTGACGCGCCTGGCCTCGGTGTCGAGTTGGATTGGGCGGCGCTGGAAACACTGCGTATTCACACCGGTACCATGCAAAGTTCGTAGACGATCCCCTTCCGGGAAGGTGAATTCGTTGATATAGTCTTCACAAGTTCACCTTCCCGGAAGGTGTCTACGACGAGGTAAACCGTTATAGGGAGCGGCGGAAAGCGCGGCGTCGCCATTGACGCCATATCCGCTTTCTGCCGCTCCTCGATCAAAGATTGGGTAGCAGATCAGCCCAGATGCCAAAAATCCCAATCGCGACCAGTAAGGCGCCGGAAAGGCGCGTCATCCAGGTGTAATGCTGGGTTACCCAACCTGTGAAACGCCGCTGCAGCGGTTGAGCCACCAACGGCAGAATGACCAATGGCCAGCCAAATCCCAGCCCGAAGGCAAGAAAGTAGGCCAGGCCATCCACCAAGCGGTCGAAACTGCCAGCACCCAGCAGAAAGGCACTGACGATCAAGGGGCCCGCACAGGGCAAGGTCATTGGCCCCAATAATAAGCCATAGACGTAGGCGGCGGAGTAGGGATTACGCAAAAGTGGCGTCTGGGCCGTACTCAGGCGCTGGAATGGGTTGACACCGGCCAGCATAAGCAGCCCCAGCAAGATAACGGCAGCATAGATCAGCGGCAAAAGAACGGGCAAGACGGCGCCAAACGATTGGTTAAGCGTAAAAAGCAACCAGCCGACGCCGATCATCAGGCTCAACACACCGGCCAGCACCAACAGCCCAAGCCAGCGCGTAGCCGATTGCGCCCGCGGGTTGTCGGCATTGCCGGCCAGAAATGCCATTAACCCTGGATAAAGCGGCAAGATACAAACGTTGGTTAGAATCGCGCCATTGCCAATCAAGAATGCCTGGAGTAGCTCGCCCATGATCAGTTATCCTTGTGCGGCCTGAAGATCTTGGATCAGTTGTTCCGGTGAATCGATACCGGTGATCAAGTCGGTGACGGAGCCATCGGGGCGGATGATAAAGTGCGGCGTAGCCGGTGGATTGGCAATCGTTTGGCCAAAGGCGTTGGCTAGTTCCACCAGCATTTCGGGGGTGCTGACGGCAAAGGTCCAATCAAAACTGTTGTCGGTGGCGTATTGAGCCAAATCCGTCGCCGAGATGTTGGTTTCTACGCTCACGGCAATAAAGACCACCTCGTCATTGCCCAACTGCGCACGCGCCGCGGCGACATTGTTCAATTGTTGGCGGCAATTGGTACACCAAGTAGCCATCGTTTCGACAAAAACGGTCTTGCCAGCCAAATCAGCCAGCACGATTTGTTCACCAGTGCGCGCATCGGTTAAGGGCAGCGTTTGCCAGGCGGGCAGATCGGCCATGGCCTGCGCATCGTTCATCGCCCCGGTTTCGGTCATCATGTGTGAATCAGTCATCATTTCAGTCGCCGTCATGGCGTGCGAATCGGTCATCATTTCGGTGGCCGTCATGGCATGAGTCTCCTCCATCATCGCAGCCGTATCAGTCATGGTCATCGTCTCCGTCATGGTATCCCCTTCGGTCATGGTCTGCTCTGTAGCAGCCATCGCCGGTTCGGGGTTGGTTGCCTGGGGTGCGCCACAGGCCGCCAAAACAAATACACTTAGGGCCAGCAACCAGGCGCAACGCTTACCTATATTCATGGGTTCAGATTCCTTATCTTGTGTGATGGTGAAATTGGATAAAATTGAGTGAATTTTGCGGCGATTCATCCAGCGACAACCGCATCATCAGCATAATGCAGCTTGCTTATCAAATTATGAAAAAGTTATTACAAGAAGATTACGCAGTATCGAGCCGGCTTGTTCAGATCCAAGGGGAGAATTATGGCGTTCTTAAGTCTCACTTCGTGTCACGCGTCCATTTTGGATCCCACCGTACACGCGTTGGCCGAATATATCGGTGTGCGGCTAGCCTGTCGGGTTGAGGTTATCGATACAATCGACTGGGAGGAACGCTATCGGCAGTTGGATGCCGGTATGATGGATATGGCCTGGATTTGCGGTGCGCCCTATGTACGACGCATGGCAGCCACCAAGCCACCAATCGAATTACTGGCGGCACCGGTTTGGCGTGGCGAACGCTATCAGGATCAATCGGTCTACTTTTCGGATGTGGTAGTACATCACAACAGCCGGTTCTGCAATTTTGCCGATCTACGGGGGGCAATTTGGGCCTACAACGAAGTGGGGTCGCTTTCCGGCTATGCAATCATGCAGGCACACCTGGCAGAACATGCTGAAACGGAGAATTTCTTTGGCACTACGCTTCAATCCGGCGCCCACCGGCAATCAATCCAGATGATTTTAGAGGGACATGCTGATGTGGCCGCGATCGACAGTGTTGTGCTGGAGCAGTTGCTGCACGCCCAACCAGAGCTCGCCCAGCAATTGCGCACGGTGGCGGTGTTGGGTCCCAACCCCTCAATGCCGTGGGTAGTTGGTACACATTTGCCGCAAGCAATCCGCCACCAATTACGGCAAATGGTCACCGCCATGCACGAAGATCCAACTGGCCAAGCGGTACTAGCGCAGAGTCCCGTAGCACGTTTTACCACCGTGACTGCTCAAACGTACGATCCGATCCGCACCTTATTGCGCAAAGCAGCAATGCTTGATGCTTAGGGGCTAATTTTAATTTGTCCTGCGGGGACACCCTGGCTTTGGGCGTAACGGACACCACGCCAAGGCAACATGCCGCGGTAATCGAAGTATTTAGTTTGTTCCAACCGTAGCTTACCGTCAGAAAGAAGTGCGCCAGGCAAAATCCCGCTGTGGATACGAATACTGTAGTAATAGGGGGGCGAGAGCACCTGCGCCGAACGCAGATGAAGCGGGCTGGTAGCCCAATGGTTGACAGCATCGGGCGAGCCAAACAAGATCAAGTTGCCAAAATCGCCATCTGCCTTGGCCACCGTGGTATAGGCAAGAATGCCCGGGTGCTGATAGAGATCGACAACCAGTTCTCGATCCATCTCCTCAACCGGATGAGGATCGGCATTCGGCCGGCGTTGGCCAAAAAAACCGACCCAGATAAAAGAGGATAAGTTCAGCAGGGCAGGCGCATTGTTAATAATCATGCGATGGCGACGCCCCTCGTCTTCCACCCAATGAATATGCTGGACGGGCGTCTCGGTTGTAAATCCATCCAATTGGCGCATAATGGTACGTATGTGCGTCAACAAAAATTCTAGCGCCGCATGATCTTGCGTCGTGTTGGTGGGATCGGTAAATGGGCGCTCCGCAATTACTTCAGATGGTTGTAAAAGATAGGATCCACTCATACGCAGATGGGCTACTTTCCAATTAATTGGTCTTGTGCATGAAAAAAGGATATGCAACGCCCCTTTGCCTGGATGGCGAAGGGGCGCAATCGATAATCGATCGATTCATTTATAGCATAGACAATAATTTGTAGCAAATCTTACAAAACTTCACTCACACAATTTCACGAATGTCGACAATTTGCTGGCCTTCAACCGCACGTAGGGCCTCGTGCACCTCGGCACTGGTGACTTCAGAAATTTTGATCACGGCGTCGTAATAGCCGGGATGGCGTGGTGACGGGAACGTGCCAATGCCCATCACCCCCCACTTGCGCTCGACAAAAACAGCCATCAGTTTGACAAATTCACCATGTCGATCCGGCATGCGCACGGTGACGCGCACGCCTTTGGCCGCCAAGCCGAGGATCTCTTGAAAGACGCGTAAGACATCGCGCTCGGTGACAATGCCAACGACAATCTTTTCCTCGTCCACCACCGGCAGACAGCCAATCTTATTTTCGGCCATGGTCTCGGCAGCCCGCTCAACCGTTCGGGTCGGTTCGACGGTAATTACGTCTTTGGCTTTGACCATAATCTGCGCCACCTTCAGATCGGACAGGTAGCGCGAAATTTCCCACATATTCAGGCTACTCAGCGTATCTGTCTTGAGCGCAAAACTCGACGAGGTGAGCAAGCCGCGCAAACGCTTGCCATCTTCCACGACCGGCAAATGGCGAATATTGTTCTCGGCCATCACCTTCTGCGCCTCGCTAGCCGCCATTGTGGGAGGAACCATGACAGGGTGACGGGTCATGCAATCTTGGATTAACATGTTGGCTCCTTGAGTAATTTACGATTTTTGATTTACGAAGATCACTCGCTCGCCACGTAGCTTCGTCAATCAAAAATCGTAAATCACTGTTTAATCACTGGCTCAAATTGGCGCAATGTTTCTAATGGGATATGGCAAAAGATACGATGACCGTCGCCGTTTTCTTGCCAAGGCGGGATGTCGGTGACACAGATTTTGCCGCCGTCGGGCAGCAGTTGGCGGCGCGGACAGCGTGTATGGAAACGGCATCCACTGGGTGGATTGAGCGCGCTGGGCACACTGCCTTCCAGACGAATGCGCTTTTGTTGCACGGTCGGATCGGGCACTGGCACCGCCGAAAGCAGCGCCTCGGTGTACGGATGATAGGGCGGCGCGTAAATTGCTTCGGCCGGGCCGATCTCCATCACCTGGCCCAGATACATAACGGCCACATCATCGGAGAAGAAGCGCACGACACTCAGATCGTGGGCAATAAAGATCATCGTTGTGCCAAACTCTTGTTGGATCTCGAGCAGCAAATTTAAAATCGCCGCCTGCACCGAGACATCGAGTGCGCTGACCGGTTCATCACACAGGATTAGATCAGGGCGGCTGGCCAGAGCACGGGCGATGCCAACGCGCTGCTTTTCACCGCCGCTCAATTGGCGCGGCAAACGGTCGTAGTAGGCCTCGCTCAGGCGCATCCGCTGGAGTAATTTTAGCACTTCGTCGCGTACCTGGTCGCGCGGCACAGTGCCAAAACGCTGCATGGGCCGCGCAATCTGCTGGCCCACTGTGTAAGAGGGATTCATCGTTGCATCCGGATTTTGGAAGACCATCTGCAATTCCTGAATCAAGTTCGCATTACGCGTGTTCAAATCGCCCGCAATATCAAAGCCCATAAATTCAGCTTTGCCACTGGTGCTATCTTCCAAACCAATAATCGTCTTGACCAACGTGCTCTTGCCGCAGCCGGATTCGCCAACGATACCCAAAGTGCTGCCCCTTGGCACAACAAAAGATACATTCTCCACCGCCTTCACCTGGCGCTTCTCACCCAGCCCGACCACATCACGCAGCGAGCTACCTTGGACTGGGTAATATTTCTTCAGATTTTGCAGGGTAAGAATCGGCTCAGCGCTGATTTTCTTTTCGCCCATCTGCGGCAAGAGTAGATCTGCCGGCGGCACCCACTGCGCCGGATCGATCTCTTCGGCAAAGTGACAGCGCACCCAGGTCGGCTGACTCATCGCTGGGCTCTTGACTGGACGCAGTTGAGGTCGCTCACTGCGGCAGCGCTCGCGCACATAATCGCAACGCGGCGAAAAGATACAACCCATGGGGCGGTTGTTGGGCGGCGGCACGCGGCCAGGAATCGGATACAGCACGCTATCCGCTTTGTCGGCACCGAGTTTGGGCAGCGCTCGTAATAGTCCCTGGGTATACGGGTGCTGCGGACTGGCAAACAGTTCGTTGACCCACGCCCGCTCGACCAATTCACCGGCATACATGACCGCCACATGGTTACAAACGCGGGCAACGACGCCCAGGTTGTGGCTGATAAACATGATCGCCGTATCAAAATCACGCCGCAGATCGGCCACCAGATCGAGCACGGCGGCTTCGACCGTCACATCCAAAGCCGTGGTCGGTTCGTCCATGATCAACAGGGCAGGGTTATTGAGCAGCGCCATCGCGATGACAACGCGCTGTTGTTGCCCGCCCGAAATCTGGTGCGGATAGCGGCGCATCACACTGGTAGGGTCGGGCATGTAGACCCGGTCGAGCATCTCCAAACAATGCTTTTCGGCCTCGGCTTCGCTCATCCCGCGGTGGACGGTGAGCACCTCTTTCATCTGTTCATCGAGCCGCATCGACGGGTTGAGCGCCTGCATCGGGTCTTGGTAGACCATGGCGATCTGGTCACCGCGTAGTTGGCGTAGCTCTTCGCCACCCTTGCCTACCAGTTCCTGGCCCATAAATTTGATGCTACCCCGCTTAACATAGCCATTGTTGCCCAGAAAATTGACAATCGACCAGGCCAACGTGCTCTTGCCACAGCCCGATTCGCCAACAATGCCCAACGATTCACCGCGGTGGATTTCAAAGGAGACCCGTTGCACGGCCTCCACTTCGCCGCCGCGCACTTTATAAGCCACGGCTAGATCTTCAACTTTAAGGACGGGGGCGGGGTTAAACTTAGTTGAACTTATGTCCATGATCACTTTTTGCCACGGTTTCCTGGTTTGGTTGAGAATTTTCTGCATACGCTGGTAGGCTAGCCTATTGGTCTAGCCAGACAGCGAGATCAGCAAGTGTCACAAAGTCGAGCAGAGCTTCGGCCAGCACTTCCAGTTGCTCAAAGCGTAAGGTGCGAATGCGCGTCTCAATTTCAGTACTAATTGGGCCAAAGCGCCTTTGCAATAGACGCAACACAACAGCCACACTGCCTTCGACACGACCGGTTTCTAGACCGCGCTTTTCACCAATGCGTTCTACCGAGGTGATGTAAGGCATCTGCTTGACCTCTTCGTACATCAACAAGTCATCCATAAAGGCTAGCTCCAGTTCCTCTGGCAACAGCATGAGCCAGTCAAGAAACTTAAACAGACGTACAACGACCAATTCGTCGTAACCGCGTTCATAAAGCATTTTCGTCAAATACAGTTTCCATATCAAACGATCGTTGGGGGCGCTCCGCGTTTCAAGCACTTTGAGGTGCGCCATGACGACGACGGCAAAGACATCCCGCCGCCGTTCCAATGCCTGCCAGTGACGCGCATAGTTTAGCAACTTTCGCATGGAAAAACGCAGACTAACAGTCGTGCCCAGTAATTCATGGCGATAGTGCGTCGGTTGCCAAGTTAGCTCATCATCAGCCAAAATCACAAAGGTCGCCACGCGTGTTTTGTAGCGATCAAAAATCCGGTAGTTGTAAATGTAAAGCCGGAGCGGAAAATCATCTTCACGACCACTTTGGACTTCGATGTGGACAAGCACCCAAAGTTCGGCGCCAGTTTTCAGCCATACCTTGACCAGTTTATCGACAACACGCCGACCAATCGCTGCGTCCGCGACAATACGTTGTAGCTCTTTATCTAAAAACTCGTAGCCGCGATCCCAATCGATCTGACGATGTGCGCGGGGAAAGAAAAAACCGACGAACGAATCAAAAAAGTGATCGAGAATCTCTTTCCAAGGTGAATCATAGTCGGATTTCATATCATGTTATGATTACTTACTAGATGAAGAAAGATTTACTTCTGAAAGCGCGTAATCTCTTCGCGCAGCCCATCCGCCAGCAAATTTAACCCGATGACCAGCGAGGCGATCGAAAGCGCCGGCCAGATGACGGGCAGTTGGTGCTTAAAAATATCGCCACGTGCGTCGTTGACCATACTGCCCCAGTCCGGCTCGGGTGGTGGCAGACCAATGCCCAGAAAGCCGAGTGTGCCGATCGCAAAGATCGCATAACCCACACGCAACATCGCATCGACAAGCAGTGGGCCGATCGCGTTGGGTAAAATCTCGCGGAACATGATCCACCACGCGCTTTCGCCGCGCGTTTCGGCAGCCCGGATGTAGTCACGCGTCTTAATGTCAAAGGTCATGCCGCGGATCAGACGGGCGACGCCGGGCGTGCCGGTGATAATAATCGCCAGAATCACGACCCCGTCACTCTGGCCAAATGCCGAGACAATGACAAGATATAAGACGATCACCGGGAAAGCGATCAGCGCATCGAGCAATTGCATGATAATCTGATCCCACCAGCCGCCGCGGTAGCCGGCGTTGAGCCCCAGAATCGAACCGAAGAGCAGCGCGCCAAAGACGCCCCACAGCGCAACGCCGCCAGGAATGGCACTGATGCCGGTTAACGAGGCAATCCCACTGGGCAGGCGGGTCTTGAGCAGCACGACCTGCGTGCCAGCCATTAACCGTGAGAGGATGTCGCGTCCCAGGTTGTCAGTGCCCAGCCAATTGGCGGCGCTAGGTGGTAAATTAGCTGTAAAATCATTAGCCGTCGTCGAATAGGGCGTCCAGAAAAAGGAGATAATGCCAACGATAAACCAAAATAGCACCAGACAGAGGCCCACAGTCGCTACACGCGATTCGAAGACAATCGAGAGACTCTTCCAGATATTCGACCAGCGCGATGGTCTTACATACGATCCTACGGTTGGTTGTGCGACCGCCATGGCTTTATCCTCTACTTCACCCAGTTTTCTACTTGCAGACCAGGAACGCGTGCGAATTCGCGTTCATTATTGGTGACGAGCACAACCCCCAGACTAAGCGCATGTGCGGCAATCAATGTGTCAAACCGGCCAATCGGTGTGCCGATCTTCTCTAAATAGGTGCGCATCTGACCATAAATCACAGCACAAGCATGATCAAATGAAACCTCGACAAGCGCGGTGAGAACCAAATCAAGCGCTTGCTGATTTTGGGTAGGGTTACTGCTACGTGCGATACCGAACTGTAACTCTGCGGTTGAAATGGAAGAGACACCGATCTCTCCCACGACGAAGCCTCGAAATTTTTGCAGCACTTTCAATGGTTGCTGTTTAACAATGTAAATACAAATATTGGTATCCAGTAGATATTTCATTCATCAAACGGATTTTCACGCTCCTGATGTTCAGCCGGTTGCTGACGTCCATCCGCCATAAAATCATCTGTAAAGAGATTTAATCCCTCAAAAAATGGACGCCAGGGATCATCATACGGCATGAGCAACACAACACTGCCAATTTTTCTGATATAAACTTTATCGCCTTCAAACCGAAACTCTTTGGGTAGACGTACAGCTTGACTTTTCCCGTTTTGAAACAGTTTGGCTGTCGCAAACATAATTCCCTCCTATAATGGACAAGTATATATCTTAGTATATACTTTCGTTCGTTATAGGTCAACAACGATTACGCATACCGGATGCGCGGATTCAAGAACGTGTAGACCAGATCACCCAATAGACGCGTGCCCACGGCAACGAGCACGGTAAACATCGCCGCGGCCTCGACGGAATTATAATCGCCAAAGGTGGCGGCCTGGAAAATGAAATTGCCCAACCCGGGAAAGCCAAAAAGCACTTCGACGACGACGATGCCACCGATCAGCCAGTTGATATGCAGCATCATGACGGTGATGGGGGCCATCAAGGCGTTGCGCAGCGCGTGGCGCAGCACCACGCGCCGGAAAGGCATGCCCTTGATAATGGCGGTGCGGATATAGGGTGAATCCATCACTTCGACCATGCTGGCGCGCGTCATGCGCGCAATATAACCAAGTTCGACCGCAGTCAGGGTGATCACTGGTAATGCGATCAGCCTGAGGTTATAAACATCGCTGTCGCTTAAAAAGATCGAGGCAGGTGGCAGCCATTTAAGCCAAATGCCAAAGACCATAATTAGGAAAATACCGGTCACAAATTCGGGCGTTGCAGTAAAAATGAGGCCCAGGATTGAAATGGTACGGTCTTGCCAGCGACCAGCGCTGACGCCGGCCAACACACCAAAGAGTAAGGCCAACGGCATCACGATGACAAAAGCGACCGAAGCCAACACCAACGTATTACGGATACGCGGCCACAAAATAAACCCAACCGGGCGGCCATATTGGAGCGACATGCCTGGATCACCGCGTATCAAGCCTTTGCGCAGCGGAATATAATCTTGGGGACCGTCACCCACTTCACGCATCCCGGCTTTGGTCAATTCAAAGATCTGGCTACCACTGCCTTTGACCCACATTACGGCATTGTTCTTGGTGTCTACGCCCCAGAAGCGTTCTACGCCATCAGTGTCAGGCGCCCAAACATTGCCTGCTGGCTGTTCTTCAGTCGATCCATCCGCCGCGCGCACAATGGCGACCATCTCACCCTCGACCATTTTCCAGCGCGTCAGCGTGCCATTCACATCGGCCCACCATTCTTCTTCATTCGAGCCAGAACTAGAAACTGCAACCAATCGATGACCAACCTTGTCGCGTGCGCGCCAGTCGTTGCCCGCCAGCCAGTCGAGATAACGCTGCCAGGGCGATTGATCCAGCCCCAGTTGGTTGTCATAGGAAGCGAGCTGCTCCGGTGTCGCAAAGACGCCCAAAACCTGCACCGAAACACTGCGCCCCATCACCTCCATTAGCAAAAAGAGGATACCCGACACAAGCAACATGGTAATAATCGTCGATACGATGCTGCGCAGCAGGAAACGAGCCATAGGGTTACTCCATAGAGCATAGAGGAAAGAGAGGGTGAGGAGTAGGGAGGTAGGGGAGTGGAGGCGGAGGGGGCGGAGGGGAGTAAAAACGCTCCCTCTCTCCCCTACGCCCCCACTCCCCTACGCAATTACGCGTCTTTCCAGACTTCGTACATCAAGTCGTAGCTGGTGGGGTGGCCAACAACGCCCTGGAATTCTTTACGGGTAATGTTCCAAACATTCTTCCAGAAGGAGATGAAGACCGGGCCACGCGACTGGAAGATTTCTTCAATCTCGGCCATGATCGCGCGGCGGGCTTCAATATCCAGCGTGCCATTCGCCAGTTTCAACTTTTCCATGAACTCGGCATCATTCCAACGCGTCTCATTCCACGGCACAGGCTTGCCATCGGCATCAAGTGAGTAGCCAGCGTTGAGCACCATCGTGCCCAATGGGCGATGCGTCCAGGCGGTGATACCCAGATCAACTTCCGTCCAGCGATCCCAGTAGCCGCCGGCGTCGGTAATGTCGAGTGCAATATCAAAACCACCGGCCAATGCCGATTCCTTGAGCGTCTGCGCGATCAGGTCTTCGCCTTCGTCGTTCTTGGTTGCCAGCGTGACCTTCAGCGGCAGTTCAATCCCCTTTTCCGCGGCATACTCTTCCAACAAAGCCTTGGCAGCTTCGGGATCATAGGCTG
>JBBRVA010000156.1:0-12222 GCA_038247295.1 Caldilineales bacterium
GGGTCGATAAAGCCGGCGGCGTGGGCCAACAGGGCAAAGCGGTCGCCGACGATGTGATGGGCCGAGTATTGCAAGCGATCAACGCGCTGCCAATCGCGCACCGGATGCGCCTGTTTAACCTGGGCGTAGATATCCGGAAACTGTTGCACAAAGGTGTAAAATTCCTCTTCTGGCGTCAGATCATTGCGTTGGGGATAGAGGCGCGGGTCGAGTTGGAGACCGACGCTGCAGAGCGGATTGGTCGCCGCCGGATGGTTATTGAAGGGAATAATCCACAGCCAACCGCCTTTGAAGATATGATGCAGCGTACCCTGCGCGAGGGGATAGGGGAAGCCATACGCGTCCTGCGCCAGCCCCACCTGGTTAAAGCAGGGCACGTCGATCATATGCGTGTAGATGGTGCGCGAATGGGCCAGCAAATCGCGATGGCGCCAGTCGAACTTGTTAGCGAGCAGCGACTTCATCCCGCCGGCATCCACTACATAATTCGCCCGGTGGGTTGCGCCCTTGGCGGTCAGAATCGTCACTCCATCCGGCTCGATCATAATATCCTGAATCTGCGTCCCCATACGAACCGTCGCCCCATAGGAGATGGCCAGCGCCGTGAGCAGATAATCCGAATCCTGGCGATGGATGTGGATCTCATGGCCGTAAGGCAGTTTAGGGATGACAGCCTGTAAACTATGGCGGACGTCCTGCGGCTGGCCGGCGGTATGATGGAGAAAGCTAAAGTGGCGTTTCACCCCATGCGATGTACCGATATCGTTGTAAAAATTTTCCGAACTGAAATAGGCCAGTTCCGGTACATCGTAAAACTGGGCCAGGGCACGCATGGCTTCGGAAGTCTCTAGAATCATCGATTCACCAATCGTAAAGCGCGGATGAGTGCCGCCTTCAAAGACGACAACGGATAACCCCTGGCGTGCCAAGACCGCCGCCAAGGTCGAACCGCCAATGCCTGAACCGATAATCGCCACATCATAGACTGTGTCTGTAATTGTCATTTTTTGCCTCTATACTTACCCATACCGTTGAATCAACTCCGCCACCAAACCCGTCCAGCCGGTCTGATGGCTGGCGCCCAGCCCGGCACCGTTATCGGCATGGAAATATTCATGAAAGAGCAAATGGTCGCGCCAATGGGGATCACGCTGAAAGATCTGCTGTTCACCATAAACAGGCCGTTCGCCGTGCTCATTGCGCACAAAGAGCCGTGTCAAGCGCTGTGTTAGCTCGTGTGCCACTTCGGCTAGGCTCAACAGCGTGCCCGACCCGGTGGGGCATTCGACTTTGAAGGTATCACCATAATATTGATGAAAGCGCTGTAGCGCTTCAATCAGCAAATAGTTGATGGGGAACCAGATTGGCCCGCGCCAGTTGGAGTTGCCGCCAAAGAGACCGCTTTGCGATTCAGCCGGCCAGTAGCTCACTTCAAAGCGCTGCCCGTCAATGTCGATCTGATAGGGATTAGTTGCATGAAATTTGGAAAGCGAACGAATGCCATAGGGCGAAAGAAACTCATTTTCATCTAGCATGTAGCGTAAGACGCTGCGCAGGTGATGCTCCGGCAAAATAGCCGTGATCAAATGATGGTTGCCGTTGGTCAAATCAATGTTGGCCATCTTGCCGACCACCTCGGGCCGAAACTTGAGAAACCATTGTGCCCGCCGGCGGAAGTTGGGTAGGGCGGCTAAGAGCTCGGCATCAATGATCTCGACGGCAATCAAGGGGATCAACCCCACCAATGAGCGCACCTTGAGCGGAACAATCGTGTCGTCGGGCAGATGGAGGGCATCGTAGAAAAATTCGTCGGTCGTGTTCCAGAGAGCGTGGCCCTGGCCGCCGGTATTGGTCATGGCGTGGGCGATGCGCAAAAAGTGTTCAAAAAACTTGGTCGCCATATCCTCATAGACGGGGTTCTCTTTGGCCAACTCCAACGCCATGCGCAACATTACCAGGCTAAAGCAGCCCATCCAGGCGGTGCCGTCCGATTGGTCAATGTGGCCGCCCGTAGGCAACTGTGCGCTGCGGTCAAAGACACTAATGTTGTCCAGCCCCAGAAAACCGCCCTGGAAGACATTGCGTCCATCTTCATCCTTGCGGTTAACCCACCAGGTGAAGGTCAGCATTAATTTGTGAAAAATGCCCTCCAGAAAGGCCCGATCCGGCGTTCCGTTTTGGGCAGCATCGATCTGATAGACGCGCCAAGTTGCCCAGGCATGGACGGGCGGGTTGACATCGCCAAAGGCCCATTCATAGGCCGGCAACGCGCCATTCGGGTGCATATACCATTCACGGGTAAAAAGCTCTAGCTGTCGTTTGGCAAAATCAGGATCAACAAGCGCCAGCGGCACACAATGAAAGGCCAGATCCCAGGTGGCATACCAGGGATATTCCCACTTGTCGGGCATGGAAATCACGTCAAAGTTATGCAGATGTTCCCAATCGCGGTTACGTCCCTGCTGGCGTGCGGCCGGTGGGGGCGGCGTCCCTGGATCGCCATTGAGCCACTGCTCCAGATCATAATAAAACAACTGCTTGGACCAGAGCATGCCGGCCCACGCCTGCCGTTGAATGGCGCGCTCATCCGCGCTCAGCGTCGGTTTCTGGATGGCGGCATAAAATTCATCCGCTTCACTTTGGCGTTGCTGGAAGCGCTGTGCAAAGGATGGGGCAAAGGGTGCCGCTTGCTGTTCTTTACCCAACCGCAGCCGATAGATCTTTGTCGCGCCGGCGGGAATTTCCGCCGCATAGTGGACCGCGCACTTGTCACCGCGCTGCGCCGGGTTCACCGCGTCCGTCTCACCGTTAATTAAAAAGCGATGAAAGGCATCTTTGACATAGAGGGTGCGATTGGTGCCGCCCCACAAGCGTGCTTGATTGGTTTCATTGGCAGTGAAAAGCAGCAGCTCGTTCTGTTGATCGCGCGCTTCCGCATACAGATAATAGTCACCCAATGTGGGATGGTGTGATTGCACCGCTAACCCACCCGCCGGCTGCTCCAGCCGCCAAAGTTCCGGCTTGCTTGGCACGTCATCCATTGGCCCGTTGGGATAGCCCCAACTCCATGTATTGCGAAACCAGAGCGTCGGCAGGAGATGGAACGGTGCGGCAGCCGGCCCGCGATTGGTCACGCTGATCTGAATCAGGATCTCATCCTCGGCGGCTTTGGCATATTCGATGAGCACGTCAAAGTAACGGTTTTCGTGAAAGACGCCGGTATCGAGCAACTCATATTCAAAATCCTGATGGCCGCGCCGACGGTTTTCTTGCACCAGATCGGCATAGGGAAAGACTGCTTGGGGGTATTTGTAGAGCATCTTCATATAGCTGTGCGTCGGCGTGCTGTCCAAATAGAAGTAGTACTCCTTGACATCCTCGCCGTGGTTACCTTCGGTGCCGGTCAACCCGAAGAAGCGCTCCTTGAGAATCGGGTCTTGCCCATTCCAGAACGCGAGGGCGAAACAGAGATATTGATTGCGGTCGCAGATGCCCGCCAGGCCATCTTCATTCCAGCGGTAGACGCGGCTGCGGGCATGGTCGTGGGGGAAAGAGTCCCAGGCACTGCCATATTCGCTGTAATCCTCACGCACGGTACCCCAGGCCCGCTCACTCAGGTAGGGCCCCCAATGTTTCCAGTTCGATTTACGGTTGCGATAGTCGGCAAGCCGTTGATGTTCGGCGGTTTGTGTTGGCATAACAATCCTCGTCCTTTGTCGTAACGTCATCTGGTGCTGGAGTAAGTTTACCGCAGAATGCTTACAGCAAACTGGCGTAATTATTACAGGAGAATTACGCTTGGGAATAAATAGCGCACGCTTATCATAACTACCAAGCACTACTTTTGGTGTGAGCAAACGTACGCATTCATTACCTGCACCCAACTCAGGGCGGCCACGCAGCCTATCTGCTGCGCAAACGCCTACCTTAGCATCCATCCAGGTAAGTTGCACCCCCGCTTCCCCGGTATACAGCAGACCGTCATGCGGATCAACATGAATGGCATAGCGTGTGCCCCGTTGGTGCCAGTCCATGATCGCCTGCAGCACCGGAAAAAGTTCACGCAACAGTTCGCCATCGTCGGTGACCAGCAAATATTCATGGATCGCGTTGAAATACCAGAGCGTGGCATCTACCGTATTATATTCCGGCGTCTCGCCCGAATCGGGAAAACGATTGGGCAACATGCCCTGATCAACAAAGCGGGCGTAGGTGCGCAAGATTTTGGCGGCATCCTCATAACGACCGGTGGCGAGGGTCAGCCCTGGCAGGCCGATCATGGTGTCGCGCCCCCAATCGCCAAACCAATGGTAGCCGGCGATAATCGATCGCCCATCGGGCTCATCAGCAACGGCACGGCGGACGATAAACTGGTCGGCGGCCAAGACAAGTTGCTGGATCCAAGTTGGAGAGTCGCATAGGCCGCTTTGTTGCACAAGAGCTGCTTCATGCGATTTTCTTTTCTTCTCAGATGCCTTACTATCGATTGCGGAATAAGGCTCTGTTGTTGCCACCAACGTGACCGATTCACCTGGATGGAGGGTGGCTGTAAAACGCCCGGCATAGAGATGATCCTCGGTCGCATCGAGCCCGCGTGCAGCTTCGACGCGCAAGGCATAATTGCGATGCCAATCATGGGCAAAGGTGGCCGTTGCCCGGTCGCTGAAGAGAGAGAACGGTGTGGCGCCTGGATAGGCTTGAATGCGTAAACCGCCTTCTACCATTTCCACTGTCATGCGCCACTCTCCGGCGTGGGTGTTGCCGTGAAAATCACGATAGTTGACCATTGCCTTGCATTCGAGATGAAGCGGCAAAGAGCCATGCACTAACTCGTACCGAATGTAGGTTGTATTGGCGCCCTGTTCCATCCACACGCGTTTTTCCAGCCTTGCATCGGCCAAGGCATAGGTCCAAACCGGCGTTGTCCCATCCAAGTGAAACCGTTCGAGATGCTGATAGCCCACCGGTTCCAATGGGGCCGGCGGCTCTTGCCAACGGTTGGTAAAAAGTGGATAGCTGTGGGCGTCATACGTTGCCGTTTCATCGACTTTCGCCAGTAGAAGCGTGCGTCGGCTGGGGGCTGCAGCGCCGCGACAAGCAGGCCGTGATAGCGGCGCGTCAAGAGATTGGCAATCGCGCCCGAAGCAAAGCCACCGATGCCAGTGGTCACCAACCATTCGCGCGCCGTGGCCGCTTGGGAATTGTTTGTTACTTCACGCCCGAAGTCGAGCAGTGGCATGGAATTGCTTGTCATAGAATCTTCCATTCTTATCGAAACCAACAAAAGCTATGGATCACTAATCTCCGTGAGTGGCCTTTGCGCGGTCTGTATATCTTGCGCGGCTTGGTTAGCTCGAAATGGACATTCACTGGTAAGGTTTCCAATGACAAGACAGAGATCCGTGCGCCAACCATGAAGCGCACATTGGTCTGTCTGTGCATCCATACGCCACTGCCCATCAATTAGGTAACGAAATTCATAACAGCGACCAGTCGGCAAGTCAACTGTGGCCCGCCACGCGCCATCACGCGCTTGCTGTAGTGGCGTTGCATGGTCTGACCAGCGGTTAAAATCGCCAACGACATAGACCTGCCCGGCCCATAGGGAAGCGGGCAGTTCAAACGTGACCCGTACATGCTTGGGAAGCGGCGACGCTGCTTTATAGATCATGGGACCGAACTCCTTTGTTCAGCCGGTGCACTAATTTGGCACCGAATCCTGGCCATTTTCCAACCTCTGCCCAGCGTAGTGGGACCAGGCTTACCACAGCGTTGCGGATCACTCCTGGTTGCGTTGCCGGTGTAGGATTTGACGGGTGTTGCCCACTTGCCCAGTTGATGTCTGTACCGCGACAATCATGCTGCCGTTCTGCATACTGGTCTCATAAAGATAGGCATCATCTTCGGTAATCCCCTGGCTAATCAATAACCCAAGCAGTGCGCCGCCCAACATCCCGGTCATGGCACTTAATAAAATTGGTATCAGTAATCCCATCACCCAAGTTACGCCCACCCCGCCCAAGAGCAAGGGCATGGCAAAAACCAGCCCTGCCAGCGCGCCGGCCAACAACCCACTGAGGGCGCCCGCGCTGCTGCTTTCCAGCAACCTTTGTCGTTGACAATTACATCTGTATGCGCCGATCTGGGTGATTGCGGTTACTTGAATCTGGGTCGATTTGATGCCATCGTCCGTTAACTCGGTAAGCACCTGTTGCGCCGCCGCCACATGGTCAAAGAATTGGACCAACAATGCATCATCGCCACATTGAGCCAAGCGACACAGCTGCTCACAAACCTGTTGAATTTGCATTGACTGGCGTTGTAGCAACTCATCCACGGCAATGGGGATCACCGCTTGTCGCGCCTGTGTATAGCGCTGTAGCGCGACCCGTTCGCCGCGCAGGCACTCTTGCAGGACAACCTGTGCCTCATTCTCACGACCGACTGTAAGTGTCGCCTTAATATCGATCCACCCGCGATGGAGCGCCGCCAGCGGATTACGGGCGACCCGGATCGTGCCGCCCCATTTTTTGATTTCAGCATCTAATTCGGCGGCGAATTGCGCCCGCTGCTGGGCATAGCGCTTGAGGTAGAGCTTGATGCCCCGATTTTTGATATGTTCAGCGGCAGTCTCGAAACCAAGTTCGCTGGCGAGATTGAGTCGGATAAGGTAGTTGAGCGTGGTAATGGTTGGATTGCTGGATAACATGATTTGGTCCCCTCACAAAACGAATTGTGCTGCTCTGTCCTAGACAACAAGGCAATGCTGACTGTGGATCGGACGTGCACTGCTCCTTGATCGGGGCGCGTGTCCAAGCATCACTTTGGTTGTCACTTAGGCCAATTCAACATGCATATACTTTACAAAGACACACAAAGAAAAGCCTGTAATTGGTCTGTCTTCGTGAAAAATATTGCTGTAAAGGGGCCTAGGCAGAAAGCATTTTACGATTGAGTGGGTAACCGGTTCCCAAGGCTCATTCTAACCACCAATCATGATCCTGAATGTTAGAACGCTTACTCGCGCGGCGCAAAATGAGCAAACGTTCCTCAATTGCTGTCGATCATAGTAGGAGTTACGCAGTTGCGCCTGGGAACGCCGGCATCCTGCCGGCTGCTGACTGGGGTGTCGACGCCCCCAACTGCGTAACTTCTACATAGATTTTCGGCCATAGATTTGCTGTTGCGTAGGCTTGTCTACAGCGTACAAAAACTTTACTCGGTATATTTGAATGGATTCGGATTGTGCGTGGTCTTGCCCGAATGGCAGGCTATCCTGAAATGAGGTTACTGATGATAATTAGAAATAGCACACTGCTCGATTCCCGGCGCCATTCCACTCGGCGAACCGGTCGCCAACGGGCTGGTGGTTTTATAGCGGTGCCCCTGTTGGTGCTAATCTTCCTCCTTAGCGCCTGTGCAACAGAGTCAACGCCAAGTCCAGCGCTAGCAGAAGAGCCGCTCATCACGCTTGCTGCCCTTCCGGTCGGCGTAGGCCGGGGATTCCCGACCGTAGAGATTAACCGTACCGAAACTAACAACGTTGGTTTACAGAAGGGCAATGTCGCGCCGAATTTTCGCCTCGTGCTGGACGATGGCCGCCACCTCAGTTTACATGATTTGCGTGGTCAACCGGTGCTGCTCAATTTCTGGGCCACTTGGTGTGGCCCTTGCCGGCTGGAGATGCCGGAGATTGTCAGCGTGGCAACAAACAACGCCGACCTGGTTGTACTGGCGATCAATGTGCAGGAGTCGCGGGAACAGATTCAACCGTTTGCCGAAGAATTCCAGATGACGCTGCCGGTTGTGCGCGACACGGACGGCGCCTTGCGCAATCTGTACGAAGTGCGCGGCATGCCCACCAGCGTCTTCATCGACCGTGATGGGAAAATCTTTACAATCTGGGCCGGCATGTTGACGGTGGATCTGCTTCAGGAAATTGTGGCTGATCTGGGGTAAGTTGGTGAAATTGATCATGGCCAAAGCCCACCAGTACACCTGGTAGGCTTTGGCGCTATGGTTTACCTTTGCTCTACACCATATAGCTGATATCTGAAGCCTTGGTGGGATAGGCGTAGATCATGCTTTTGAGATCCGATGCGCGCAAGCCGTGCCGCATGGCCAAGCCAAAGAGATTGATGACTTCCTCCGCGTGGGCGCCCAGCAAGTGTGCGCCCAGGATCTGTTCCGTATCGTCTTCGACCAATACTTTGAAGGCCGTATGCTGCTCATTTGTGCGCCGTGCGGAATACCACCCTGTCATCTCGTCTGTATGCACGGTAAATTTGCGCCCTTGTTGGGTGGCCTCTTCTTCGCGCAAGCCGACAGCCGCCAGGGGTGGAATCGTAAAGATGACACTGGGCGTACCGGTGTAATTCGGCTGCTGGTGGTTGCCCTGTAAAAGGTTTTCTGCGACCACCCGCCCCTCGGCGCCGGCCACGGGCGTCAGCGGCGGTCCACCACCGGCAGCCGCATCACCGGCGGCATAGACCGCCGGATTGGAAATGCTTTGGAGATATTCGTTGACCAGCACGCCGCGCGCATTACGGGCGACCCCCGCCGTTGCCAGATCGAGATCATCAATTTCCGGCACACGACCGGCCCCATGCACCACCAAGTCTGCCGGCAGGCGCTGCTGCTGACCGTCGGTCGTCGTTTGCACCTGCAAGCCGTCCGCCCCTTGTTCAATGGCGCGCACCGCACTGTTGAGCCGCACCTCAATGCCCAGGGCGCGGGAAGCGGCCACCAGCGTTGCCACCATGTCGGCGTCAAACGGTTCAAGAGGACGCGCACCGCGATGGCAAATGCACACCTCGGCGCCGGCGCGCACGGCAATATGCGCAAACTCAAAGGAAATGTAGCCGCCGCCAATGAAGATAATGCGTTGGGGAAGATGGGCAAGTTCCAGGAATTGGTCACTGGTCGTAACCAGTTCAGCACCGGGAATGCCCAGATCGCGTGGCTTGGCGCCGCTGGCAATAACCACATGGCGTGCAGCAAGCCTGTCTTCGCCCACCTGCAAGGTGGTTTGATCCAAAAATCTAGCCCGCCCTTGGAACGTGGCAATGCCGGCCTGTTGATAGTCATCCAGACGGTTTTGCGGAACCGGGTCCGTAAAACGCCGCTTGAACTGCATCAGCTCTGCCCAACGAATCTGCACCTTGTCGGCAGCGACGCCAAGCCCCTGCATACGTCGCTGCCAATCCACCAACTCCGCGGCGCCCACCAGCACTTTCTTGGGATCACAGCCGCGCAAAGCACAGGTACCCCCAAAGGGGCGCGAATCCACAATCGCCACCTGCCAACCGGCCGCACGACACTGGTAGGCGACTGTTGAACCGGCTGAACCGGTGCCAATCACGATTAGGTCAAAGTGTTCCATACCGTTCTCCTCCCTCCAATTATCTGACCGGTAACCAACCGCCGGTAAACCCTGCCCGTTGCAACCCGGTGCGAAGATAGGGGCAGCTACGCATCAACTGCCAGAACAGACCGGAACGGTAGTTCTCGATCATCAGGACAATCGGGCCTTGATCCAGGCCGTAGTACCCTTCGGAAATCCAGCCGGAATCGTCGCTACCCCCATTCCCGGCTACGAAGGTGGGATTAAAGCTGCATTTAAAGCCATATTTGCTGGTCACCGCCGGATACTGTTCATCCAAGGCGTGGATCAGCGGCAGGACAAGCTCCGGGGCAAAGGGCAGCTGTGCCGCCAGGGGACGGAAGCCCGACGATAGGGGCAACAAGACCCCATGACCGCAGGAGACAACACCAAAAAACCGAGCTCACCCCTGGTCGGCACCAGCGTATGTTCGGCGGCTTGGCGGCTTATGAGCGTTGTTTAAGGACTTGTCCTGGCGTCTGACGCCCTTGTGCAGTCTTATCAAAGTCCTTATCGAAACTAACAATGGTCGCTTGCTCACGCTCGGCAGCAACATACTGGTAAGCGTCATCAAAGTCCAGGCTAAAGCTGTTCATAACGACCTCAACTCGCTGCATAGCTTCGGGCGGTAGACTTACCATCAAGATACAACCATCAATCAAAACATCCTGTACAAATTGCGTAAAAACCGCACGCTGACTCAGCCGGTTGCAGATGATGCCAATCGAATGCAACGTGAAGTCAGTCATGCAAATCTCTTGTGTTGAGAGCGTGTTGAGTAGGTCATCCACGTCCTTAGCCTGCGCTTGTCCCAATAATCGCTCTAACCAGACATTTGTATCCAAAAGAAACACTATTCGTGTCTCCATTCTGATGCCAGGTGTTGGAGTTCTACGCCCGTGTAGGCCTCAGCTTTGAGCGCACCCGCCCAATCTTGACGCAGCTTCCGTTTGGCCGGGCGAGTACGCTTGCTCAACAGAAATTCTATAAATGTCCTGACCTCAACACGGAGGCGAGGGGATAAATCTTGAATCAGTTCTTCCAGTGGTTTTGTGATTGTACTCATGAATTACCTCGCACCATTAACTCGGCATTTGTTCTTTTCTGTGCTGAGTATACTACAAATGCAGCCGCGTCGCCTATTTTTGAGCTTTCCTACTTTGCCCATCCCATGCGACCATTCGCTGCCGCCCAACGAGTAGCTGAGCAGCGACACCCCAAGAGCAAGATCAAGCACTCCCCATTCGTTCTGGGGTGTCGTCTGTTCCAGCGGATGTTCAAGGAAAGCGGCTTCGACGTGAGCTCAGCCGAACGGCTTATGCAAAGAACGGCCACTTTTCCTCAGCTTGGATCAAGGCACAAGGTAGTATTCAGCCTAAGTATAGCTAGTATAGCAAAGAAAGAAAGGGGAAACAAGCCTCCAAAATCGCGTGATATCACCGTACGGATTGCTGGAAACCGGTCGATGGATAGACTCATCCCTTCCCGCAGCGCGGGCCAGTGTGGCTTTGTCGTCATGCCGCCTCCTTGCCAAAGACCGCGATCCCCAGCAAAGCCAGGAACCAGAGTTGGAACGGCCCAAGCGGTGCAAAGTCACGACCCAGACGCAGGGTTCCCTCACCACAAAAAGGGGCCCAGAGGGCACCCCGTAAGGCATCCTCCAACCCCAAGGACGCCAGCCACTCGCTCATGTCCAGTTTAGGCGTTGCAGCTTGCGTAAAGTCAAAGCTCGCACCCAGGATCATCCGCACCGCTTGTAAGCGTAACTTGCTCCCGGCGTACAAGCCAAAGTGACGAACGCGCTTGTACTCAAACGGCAACACATGGCGCAAGAAACGACGGATAAATTCCACGGCCGGCAAGGTCATGACTTTCTGGCGGCCTTGACCTTCTGCGTCTCTCTCTCGGTTGTCGTAGTATTCAAAGGTGACTTTGTCGTCTTCCACCTTAAGCAAACGCTGGTTGGTGATGGCCGTGCGGTACACATAACGACTGAAATAGCCGAGCAAATCTTCGATGTTAGCGTCTTTGGGTGGCTTGCCAATGAAGACTTCCCAGTCTTTGGCCTGCATCGCCTGCACCATTGACTCGACATCGGTGGCCGCACACTCCCCTACGAAGCGCAGTTCCCCGCGGTTGGCTAACCGACGGAGCCCTTTGCAAAAGGCGTCACGAAATTCAGCCGACAATTCAAGCGCAGGAAAGAGAAACCCTGGCGCCGCCGCACGCCAGACATAGCCATCCGCGGTACTGACTAAGGCCCCGCCTGTCACCATGCAATGCAGATGAATGTGATGCTGTACGGTCTGACCCCAAGTGTGTAACACGGCGGTGACGCCGATCTTCCCACCTAAATACCGCTGGGCAAAGTCCTTCAACACGCGATTGGCCGTCGCAAACAGCAGGTCATAAATCACTTGGGGGTTGACATAAGCCAGCTCGTTAATCAGGTGATCCACCGTGAAGACCACCTGAAAATGCGGCACCGGCATCAAGCGCGCCGCTTGTTTGGCTAGCCTGTTCCTGAGCATAGTCGAAGGATTGCGCTTTCTCAAACGCCCCACATTTGGGGCAGTTGCGGTTCCCGCACGAGGCATAGCTGATCTGCAACTTGCCGCACCGATCACATTGGCGCATAAACCCACCTGCGGCCGCGGTTCGACATTTGATCAAGGCTCGCACTGCCGCAAATTCTTCTGCCGTACAGTGATACTCTTTTAGATAGTCGTCAAAATCGGGTGCCCTCTGGGCGCGGAAGATATCCGCCACCTCAACCGCTGGTTTGACGGTGACGACATCAATCAAAGAAGTTAGGATCATGCTACCAGTCTACACGGGCA
>JBBRVA010000157.1:0-12218 GCA_038247295.1 Caldilineales bacterium
AAATTTATTTGTGTTCTCGATCAGAAGCCCTCAATCGCAGCTTTAGATCGACGGGGAATCGTCGTTAGGGGTCTTTGGCGCTTCGGTTCGTTGCTGCGGCGTAAATTGGGTCTGAACTTTGCGGCCCAAATCGCGGGCGCGGGCGCTCATATCTTTGATATTATTCGACAAGGTCTCCTGAGAGGCAGCACTGATGCTACCTTCCTCCGGCATGATCAGCCACAAGACCAGATAGATCAAGAATGGGCTACCGGCACCCAGAAAGAACAAGCCCACAAAGGCGAGCCGGACCAGAGTTGGGTCAATATCAAAATAGTGGGCCAAACCCGCACAAACGCCACCCAGCATTTTGTCGCTGGTGCTACGAGTTAATCGTTTAGTATTCATTTTTATCCCTCCTAGGGTAAATTTACAATCCACATCTCTTATCAAACTGCCGGCCAACAAGTGACCGCGCTATTCATCTAACTTTACGCAATAGTGAAGCAAAGGTTGCAGAAATTATCGCGTGTGATTATCTCGTAAGCGGAAAAGTTTCAATTTTCGGTGACCATCGACAGCAAGCGAAGCGTTCAATGAGCACGCCGCGTGCGGGTAGACCCGTACGCGGCGTGCTTACTTCTCATTCTCCACGTATTTAGTTTAGGACTTTCAAAATCAATTCCTACAGCAAAACCACACAATCCTCGGCGCCATAGTCACCCAATTCATAGGCATCGGCAGCTTCATCGTTGAACCAGCGCCCATCGGCCGTGTAATAACGGAAACGCACACGCTGGCCCACTGGTAAGGTCACAGCTACGCTGGCGGTACCGTTGCTACGCTTCAGCAAAGGTGTCGCCTTGGGATCCCATTGATTGAAATCACCAACTACTGAGGTGCGCGGTTGTGTGCTATCGAGGGGTAGAACAAAGGTTAGTTTGACTTGATTGTTATTTTTGAGTAATTCGCGTTTGATCATGGTTGATATCCTTTTGAATGCAATGAATTCGAGCTAAATAAACGGAGGATAGGTCTGCTACGCGCTTGCAGACCCTACCCAAAAACCCAATCTTATTGAAAACGAAAGAAAACGCAAATCTAACGGACACCCAGTAACAGATCAATTACCAGTTGATCAAGCTGTTCGTAGGGTTGGCCACGCTTGCCCATTGTCACCCGATCAAAGCTGTGGGTCTTGAGCGCCTGTGCTTTGGCCGATGAATAGGCGCCCAGGTATGGGTCCATGCTGGCATCATCGGCCTTGATTGCAGCCAGCAGCGCCTGAATTTCGGAGTCAGCCTTGAATTGAGCCGCTTTCGCCTTAAAGATCAAATAAGTGCGCATACAACCACGCGCAAAAGCCTTAATATCTTCAATGTCCGAAGAGCGATAGGCGTGCGCATCAAAGTGACGCGGCGCATCGTAGCCAACATCTTCCAAAAATTTAACGAGGAAGAAATTCTGCTTAATATTCTGCGAACCAAAGCGAAAATCCTGGTCGTAACGGCCGGGGTTTTGGTCGTTGAGGTCGATATGGAAGAGCTTGCCGGCGTCCCAGGCTTGGGCGACAGCGTGCATAAAGTTGAGCCCGGCCATTGTCTCATGCGCCACTTCCGGGTTAACGCCGACCATTTCAGGATGATCCAAGGTGGCAATAAAGCCTAACATAGCACCGGTGGTTGGCAGATAGAGATCGCCGCGTGGCTCATTGGGCTTCGCTTCGAGGGCAATTTGGTAACCGTAGCCCTGATCGATGCTATATTCGCAGAAGAAATTGAGCGCTTCGCGGAACCACTGACCGGCATCCAATGCGTTCTTGCCGGAATCTGTTTCGACACCTTCGCGCCCACCCCAGAAAACGTAGACTTTAGCCCCCAACTCGGCGCCCAAATCCATCGAATGCATCGTCTTCTGGCGTGCGTAGGCGCGCACCTTTGGATCGTTGCTGGTAAACGCCCCATCGCGGAAGACAGGATCGTAGAAAAGATTGGTGGTCGCCATTGGAACCACCAAGCCCGTATCCACCAGCGCGCGCTTAAAATTGGTCAGGATCGCCTTTTCTTCGGCGGCGGTGGCGTCAATGGGTACTAGATCGTTGTCATGGAAATTGACGCCCCACGCGCCGGCTTCGGCCAGCAGATGCACCGACTCGACCGGTGAAAGTGGGGCGCGCACCGCGTCGCCAAACGGATCGCGGCCAGGGTTGTTGATTGTCCACAGGCCAAAACTAAATTTATGCTCGGGTTTGGGTTGATAGTCAGACATGGGTTCTCCTCATTAGGTTTAATGATGTGATGCTTGGCACGAATAAATTCTGCGCCTAGCAGTATACGGGAAGGCAGCGCTGCCCGCAAAACCAATTATCAGTGCATAGATAAGCCGCGCATGCTCGAACCCAGACGAAATCTGGCATTACGATTTTAGCCTGGATCACGGTCTGTTGGGTAGAATAGATCAAATCCACCCAACATTGTGATGGTAACAGGTGTACGATGACTTTACAAACCCGAAAATGGTCTTTACATGGCACTCCGGATCAACCTAGCCAATCCGCGCCAGGCGTGCTCGTGATCGGTGCTGGTATGGCGGGTCTGGTGGCCGCCCGCCTCTTACATGACAGCGGTTTCCTAGTGACCGTGCTAGAGGCACGCCAGCGCCTGGGCGGGCGCATTTGGACGGATGACACGTTAGGCGTTCCTTGTGATCTGGGTGCCTCTTGGATTCACGGCGCCGACGATAACCCGTTGACACGCTGGTGCGCCAGCTTAGGTATTCGCCTGGCCTATACGCCGGATGATGACCGCTTTGTCTTTGCCAATGGTCAGACACAAGAGCGGGCGCAACTGGAAAAGGCTGCCTGGCGGGGCTTAACCGCAGTGGAACAGGCAATTCTTGCTGCCATCGTGCAGGCGCAAACCCAAAAGGCCCACGGCCTCGATCCACGCATTTCCCTAGCCGATGCCCTGCAGCCAGTATGGGCCGACGAAAGTCTTTCCACCTTGGATCAGCAGATGGTGGCCGCGTTAGTAGCGGTTGCTGAAGGGGTGCAAGGGGCGCCAGCGGACCAGCTTGATATCGAAGAGTGGTTTCCCAAAGAAGCGCATGGTGTCAATGCCGTACCCGTCGGCGGCTACACACAGCTGATCGACGATGCCGCCCAGGGGCTGGATATCCGGCTGGGTACGGCAGTCGAGAAGATTGTATACCACTCAGCCGGCATTCAAGCCTTTACCAATCGCGAAACATTTCATGCCAATTTTGTGATTGTCACCGTGCCACTGGGTATCTTAAAAAGCAACAAGTTACAATTCGATCCACCGCTGCCCGCGGCGAAACGCGCCGCGATCGAGCGGATTGGGTACGGTGGTGACGCGGTGTTGGGCAAGCTGATCATACGTTTCCCAGCGCGCTTCTGGCCGGCCGATCAAGCCTGGCTGCTTTCATTGCCCCCAGGTCCGCAGGCGCGTGGATTCTTTTCTAGTTGGTTTAATATGGCAATGATGGTGGATGCACCTATCTTGATGGCCTTTACCAACGGCTATACGGCGGCCAATTTTGACCGTCGCGTGCCGGATGCAGGCGTATGCGCCGAAGGGATGCAGGTTCTACGCCGCATGTTTGGCGAAGGGATTCCCGATCCAGAAAAGTTCATCTTCACGCGCTGGTTGTCGGACCCGTGGTCACTGGGCAGTTATTCCTATCCGGCGGTGGGCAGCAGCCAAGCGGACCGCCGCCGCTACGCAGAACCAATCATCGACGTACCCGGAACAGGCATCTACTTTGCCGGTGAAGCAACGGATCTAACCCAGTTTGGCACGGTCCATGCCGCGCACCAGTCTGGTGAGCAGGCGGCGCTTGCTATTTACCAAAGAACCTTTGGCAAAGCACCAGTAACGGCTGGTCTGCCGTGGAATACAGTGTAACAGCAAGTTTTTCAAGGCATGTTAAAACGTTGCACTTGCGGTTTGCGCTTGCCAAAGAGGGGGCGAAACTGATATTGAGGCGCGCGATCACTAGACCAGAGCGCATCAGGCGCCATCGTTAGGGCGCATAAAAGGATTAGTGCGCGGTCGTAATTGACACGCCAGCGGGCAAAATCGAGCCAGGCTTTGTCGCGATCGGGCTTGAGGGGCACACCAGTTGCGGTCAGTTGATCACAGACAGCGTCGAATTCTGCCCGTGTAATGCTGATCGGTGTGGCTGGAAAGGTTGGCTTTGAATCGATCTCGACCTTAAAATAGGCAGCTACCTTGCGCAGACAGAGATAACCAGCCCGAATGCAAAGTTCGCGCTGTGCTTCACGTGGGACATCTACCACCGCTGTGATCAATGCCGCGGCATCCATCACGGCGCCGGCTGCCGTCACCCAAGAGTGGTTTGGCTCTGGTGAGCGAAAAAAGACCAGCGCGTTCGGCGTACGTATGCGCCCAGCGTAGGCGCTGGTTAAAGGTAAAACGCAAAAACCGAAAAACTACAGAAGTAATCCAATGGCTAGCGCTACGCGGCAACACAAAGGTGACAACGGCACATTTGATTGTATGCCAGACAATTTGCAGACCGATGAGAAAGACGAGGATGCGGAAAAATAGCATAGATGGGCCTATTTTCCCCGCACCTGGGGTTGAGATTTTCTAGTTAGTGGCAAATTTTTCATTATTTCGTCTATGGCAGTAAATCAGCAACCAAGATCGATTGCTCCGGATGTGATAACGGTGCGACCCTATCTGCACCCTGAAGGAGCAAGTGTAATCGATAGAGTTCACCGACGGGTTCACGATAGACTTCTAGCCTGTACTCGGCCAAATTCACAATCCAGTACTCGGGAATGGCATGGCGAGCATAGAGACGCAGTTTGCGTTGTTGATCATATTCCAGCGAGCTATAGGCAACTTCCACCACAAGAACGGCTGTCGTCGGATGTTGTTCATAATAATCAAGCGGTTGCCCACGTACAATGGCAATGTCTGGCTCTGGTTCAGAGTTATCACCGAGGGCCAATGGCATCTGAATCCGCATATAATAGCCGACTGTGTACACAGAGTTCAATCTTGACTGGACAATCGATAAAGCTACAGCGTGGTGACTACTTTGCGCTGCCATTGTCAAAATTTCTCCCTCAATCAGTTCAAGGCGTACTTCCGGCGGAAAAAATCCTACCTCCACCATTTTTTCATATTCACGACGCGTCCAGCGATATGGATGGATCAGAGCATCGGCTGATCTTTGCGATTTAAGAACAAGTCCCACGATAACCTCCTGGGTAGACAGGTAAACAGGTAGACAGGTAAATAGGGCGCAGTCACCTGTTTGCCTGTCTACTTTTTCAGCACTTAAGCCCGACGCAACTTGCGATAGGTAAGCCGGTGCGGTCGATCCGCCGCCGGCCCCATGCGACGATGGCGATCTTCTTCATATTCGCTGTAGTTGCCAGGAAACCAGAAGACCTCACTGTTACCCTCAAAGGCCAGGATGTGCGTAGCGACACGGTCGAGGAACCAGCGATCATGTGAGATGATTAGCGCCGAACCAGCAAAGCTCTCCAGCGCATCTTCCAGAGCACGCAACGTGTTCACGTCCAGATCGTTGCTCGGCTCGTCCAGTAGGATCACGTTGGCGCCTGTCTTGAGCATTTTGGCAATATGCAGCCGGTTGCGCTCACCGCCAGAAAGCGTGCCCACCTTCTTCTGCTGGTCGGTGCCACCGAAGTTGAAGCGCGCAACGTAGGCGCGTGAATTAACCACCCGCTCGCCCAGTTGCAACTGTTCGTTGCCATCGCTGATCTCTTGCCAGACGGTCTTGTTGGGATCGAGTGATTCGCGGCTCTGGTCGACATAGGCCAGTTTGACGGTTGCGCCCACGCTCAGATCACCTTTGTCGGGTTTATCTTGACCCACGATCATCCGGAAAAGCGTCGTCTTGCCAGCGCCATTGGGGCCAATGATGCCGACAATCGCACCGGGTGGGATGGTAAAGGATAGATTTTCGTAGAGCAGATTTTCGCCAAAGGCTTTGGCGATCTCGTTGGCCTGCACGACGACACCACCCAAACGCGGGCCAGGGGCAATATAGATTTCGCGTTCTTCGTTGGCGCGCTCTTTTTCTTGGGCCACTAAGTCATTGTATTGGTTGATACGCGCCTTGCTCTTCGCCTGACGGGCCTTGGGCGACATGTGCAACCAGTCCAATTCGCGCTGCAAAGTCTTCTGGCGCACGGCTTCACCCTTTTCTTCCAACGCCAACCGCGCTTGCTTCTGCTCTAGCCAGGAAGAGTAGTTGCCCTTCCATGGGATACCATACCCGCGATCCAACTCTAAAATCCAGCCGGCCACGTTGTCGAGAAAATAGCGATCATGGGTAACGGCGATCACCGTGCCGGCATATTCTTGCAGATGTTGCTCCAGCCAGGCTACAGACTCGGCATCCAGATGGTTGGTCGGCTCGTCGAGCAGCAGAATATCTGGCTCTTTGAGCAACAAACGGCACATGGCAACGCGCCGTCGTTCACCGCCAGACAACGTCTTGACCAAGGCATCAGGTGGCGGACAGCGCAAGGCGTCCATCGCCAGTTCTAGACGGCTATCCAGATCCCAAGCGTTCATGGCGTCCAGTTTCTCTTGGACCTCACCCTGGCGCGTCATGAGCGTGTCCATTTCGTCGGCCGTCATATCTTCACCAAATTTCATGTTGATCTCATCAAACTCACGCAGAGCATCGACGACTTCTTGGACGCCTTCCTCGACGATTTCGCGCACGGTTTTACGCTCGTCGAGCACAGGCTCCTGCTCGAGATAGCCGACGGTGTAGCCTGGCGCCAACATGACTTCGCCATTAAAATTATCTTCGACACCGGCCATAATGCGCAGCAAGGTGCTCTTACCCGATCCATTGAGACCGAGCACGCCAATTTTGGCGCCGTAGAAATAAGAGAGGCTAATATCCCGTAAAACTTGCTTGTTGGGTGGATAGGTCTTGCCTACCTTGGTCATTGAATAAATTACTTTTGTACTCATGGTTTCTCGTTTCTATGAAAATGGCAGGTAAGAAAATGGCACCAGTATCGGGGCCATTCGAATTGGGTGGTAGGCCCGGCGCCAATCCCAAATATTCAATCTCCAATATCCAACCTAGTTTAGCATGAGGCGGCGCATCCGTCACATAAAAGGGTTGCTGGAATGAAGCGGTTACTGGTATAGTAACAGGTATGCGGATTATCCATGTAAAGCGTAGAAAAGAGTAGTAGAATGACCGAATGGACGCAAGGCGAATACACGATTAGCACCGCTCGCAGCCGTCTCAATCTTGAGTTGATCCACAGCTATTTGTCCACAGAATCGTACTGGGCCCGGGGTAGAACGCAGGCAGTGGTAGAAAAGGCGATTGAGAATTCGCTCTGCTTTGGCGTCTACCATTTGGAACAACAGATCGGGTTTGCGCGGCTGGTCACCGACTATGCGACCTACGCCTACCTGGCGGACGTCTTCATCCTGCCCGCCCACCAAGGCGATGGACTGGGCAAATGGCTGATTCAGTCAATTCTCGGCGCGCCGGAAGTCCAAACGGTAAATCGCTGGTTGCTCCATACGCGCGATGCGCATGGTCTTTACGCGCAATTCGGCTTTACACCTTTAGCCAGCCCCGAAATGGTCATGGAACGGCGAATCACGCCGCCTTTGTTCTCCAATACGGCCGTGTCATGATCGAAATTACGCCTACGCTTGCGATTGATGATGACGAAATTCAGCTCGAATTTATTCGCGCCTCGGGCCCCGGTGGCCAAAACGTCAATAAAGTTGCTACCGCGGTGCAATTGCGCTTTGATGTGGTCAACTCGCCTAGCTTGCCGGATGATGTTAAGACGCGCCTCATGCATCTGGCCGGTCGCCGCCTGACCGGTGAAGGCGTCTTGGTGCTGACGGCCGACCGTTATCGCACCCAGCCGCAAAACCGAATCGATGCGGTTGCGCAGTTGACCGAGTTGATCCGCAAGGCAACGATCCGCCCCAAACCGCGTCGCGAAACTAAGCCTACCCTGGCAGCCAAACAGCGGCGTCTGGCCCAGAAGCAACGTCGTGGCGAAATCAAACAAGGCCGGCAATCCAAACCCACCACCGACGAATAAGGAGACGAATAAGAATAGGTTGGACACGCTTGCGTTTTTTACGTTAACGCAGGACAAAGGCCGATGAACAAATCACCATCACCTAGCGTCCGTGGTTAAATTAGATATCAGATACAGATATTGTGTATAGATATTGTGCAGTTACAAATTATACGCTAAACTAACAACGCTTCATCATCAACTGGTCATTGCCCCGCCACTTTTGATCAAAGGAAAATCGCATGAGCCGCAAACTTATTATTTTATTTATTGTTGCCTTCAACTTGGTGGTGACACTAGTTGCGCTCCAGATGCCGGTGGATGCAAGCCCAGCGGCGCAAAGCCAAACCGGCGCCGCCCGCCCAACAGCGCTACCGCAACCGTTACGCATCGTGATTCATCAGCGGGTGCCAATGTCGCTTACATTGCCCATCACGCGCAGCGAAGATACAGAACAACTGACTGAGACTTTGACTGTAACCTTAGACTTGGATCTGGATTTTGTTATCTCACAAACGCTGACGCGCACAGTGATCTCGACGGTGACACTTACGCTAGGCGATCAGGGGACTGTCACGCTGCCAGTCTCGATCACCGTGAGTAGCCCAACCACTGCGTCGGTCAATGTGATTGCGTTGCAACCGATTCTGCCGCCGACACCTACGGCCACCGCCACGACCCGTGCGACAGCTACGGCTACGCCTACCCGCACGCCCACGCCCACGCCAACCCCAACGGCCACGGCCACAGCCACCCTCACCCCAACTGTAGCTGTGACGCCAACGCAGGCAGTCACCCCAACAGGGACGATCACAACGACGGGTACGCCAACCGCGACGCTGCCCGCGATCAATGGCACGGTGCCGGTCACGGCGAATTTACGGTCAGGTCCCGATATTTCATTCGCCTTGGTTGGCACTGTCAATGGTGGCCAGGGCATCCGCATCGTAGCCCTGGATGCCAGCGGTAATTGGTACTTGTTGGACAACGGCGCTTGGATTGCCACCTTCCTGGTGGAAGGCGCGCCAACTGATCTGCCCGTTGCGACAGATGAGTTGATTGCATCTTTGCCCGACCCAACGACGATTACGAACACCGCATCCATTACAGGCACGACAACAATTACGGGGACGGCGCCACCAACGGCAACAACCGCGACAACGCCCACTACACAACCAGTGGGCGGCGGCTTGATCCTCATACCGACGCCCACCCCAACCATTGCCGCAAGCGTGGCGCCCACCGTTACGACGGACGCCAATTTACGCTCTGGCCCAGGCACAGAGTTTCCGATCATCGGTGGTACTATCACCGGACAAGTGCTGGAGATTGTGGCACGCAACGCCGACGCGTCCTGGTATCTGTTGAGCAATGGTGGCTGGGTGGCGGCGTTCCTGGTTTCGAGTCCACCGGCCGCGGCCACGATACCGCTGTTTAACCCAGATCAGCCACCGGCGCCCACCAGCCCGATTACAACGACAACAGCCGTTACACCGACCGCGAGCAGTACGACGACGACACCGTTGAGCGTGGCGGACCGCCTCTACCTGTTGGATGGCGCAGAAGTGACGGCACGCTATACTACGGCGTTGGCAGCAATTGATGGCTTGGTTAAGCAGACCGCAGCGGACGCGACGTTGATCAGCAATCAAGCGTGGATTGTAGAGATGAACACGGCGATTTCGCTGTTAACTGTCACCGGCGATCGCGTTCGGGCTCTTATCCCGCCGGCGCGCTTTGCCACTGTCCATGCCAGTTTGGTACAGGCCGCCACTGCTTACAACGCAGCCGCCGGGCTTTTATCCACAGCTGTCAATCAAGCGAGTGTTGCGCAACTGGAAGAGGCCGTAGCCGAAATCACACGCGGCAACGATAGCCTCAGTCGAGCTACGCTGGCGTTACAAGCGGCGAATCAGTAAGGCAGCGCTTACGCGATTCAAGCAATAAAAAGGCGTTCCGCAGTTGTGTTATACAACGGCGGAGCGCCTTTCTTTTCTAGCAAAATGGCTAAACGCCTGTAGGGCCACGCGGCAGCGTAGTTCTACAGGCGGGCAAATTCAAATACTCACTTTACCGAACTTCTAGCAACTCGACCTCGAAAACTAAGGTGGCATTGGGGGGGATAACGCCACCAGCGCCGCGTGCGCCATAACCCAACGCAGCCGGAATAACCAATTGGCGCTTGCCCCCCACTTGCATGCTCATCACGCCTTCGTCCCAACCCGGAATCACCTGGCCGACACCAATATTAAAGGCGAAGGGTTCACCTCGATCTACCGAACTGTCGAATTTGGCGCCATTCAACAACCAACCGGTGTAATGCACCACGACTTGTTGGCCGGCGGTTGGGGTAGCCCCACTGCCCACAACGAAATCGTGATATTTCAGGCCGCTGGTTGTCGTTACATAATCGGCGGCATCGACAACCGCTGGCGCGGCAGCCGAACCGGCCTGGATGCCAACCAATTCGACATCAAAAATCAAGGTCGCGTTGGGTGGAATTACCCCACCTGCCCCCTGCGCGCCGTAGCCAAGTGCGGGCGGAATCGTCAGGCGCGCTTTGCCGCCGGTTTTCATCAGGCCAATGCCTTCATCCCAGCCGGCAATTACGCGGCCCTGGCCCAGCGGAAATTGAAGCGGCTGACCGCGGCCATACGAACTGTCGAACACAACACCATTGGTAAGGGTGCCGGTATAATGAACAGAGACAGTATCACCTGGCTTGGGCGTTTCCCCTGTGCCGGCCACAATCTCGGTGTACTGCAAACCGCTTGCAGTTGTCATTGCATTCGCCTCCTGGGCTTGTGTCGTATTTGGTATTGTCCCTGCATCGAGCGTTGTCGTAATCGCTGTTGCCGCCTCCACAGCGGGTGCAGTTTCTGGCCCACAGCCAACGGCCAGTAACCCAACAAACAAGAGCGCACTCCATCGAAGTAGAATTGTACTTTGCTTCATGAACCTTTCCCTATCATCCCTATATTGTTTATTTTCACGTGTTAACGGATGGGGAAACAGGTAGACAAGGAAACAGGTAGATAGGTAAGGTCTACCTGTTTCCTTGTCTACCTGTTTCCCCATCTACGCAACGGCCCTTGCTCAATGTCATCCCTGGTCAAATTCCATCCAAATCTCCCCTTGTCCATCCGGCACGGTGACACCAAAATCCGTGCTATCGCGTTCGCCGTTGCCATCCAACACATGAATGGTGTAATTGCCAGCGATATTGCCACCCGGCAGGCTACTGGCGGGCAATTTATATTCGTAATTGTATGCGCCTAACGAACCCTGGTTCTTTTCTAACGCAATGCTGCGCACACTATCGGCAATTGGCAGTTTTTGACCATCTTTAAACATGGCCACAAAGTAGCTGCCTTGCGGTTGCCCACCCTCGACGCCACTATGGATGAAGAGCAGTTGCAGTTTCAGTTCCCCACCGCCGTTGCCGGCAAATTTGGGACCGTTGCGCAATTTGAACTTGCAGCCATCACCACCGATAGCTGCACAAGGATCACCGGCGGGCGGTGGCGCGACAACTTGGGGCTGTGGCGTGGCGGTTGGTTGGGCAGCCGGCGCGGCTGTCGCAGCGGGCGCCGTAGTTGGCACCACGGTTGCCGCTTCGGCGACGGGCGGGGCCGGAATTTGCGCCGCAACAGGTACACTTTCCGCATTTTCCACCCGTGCTAATTCGCCAAAGATCCAGACCTGCTGGCCATTGACACAACAAACTTGCCACCAATCGCCCTGTTGATTCTTAGCAATCAGGTCAAAAGATTGGCCACTGTTGGCTGTCCCCGCTAACCCGTAGTTGGTGCCGGGACCATTGCGGGTATTAACAATATCTGTTTCGATAAAAAGCCGCGCCTTAAGCGCTGGTGTAGCCGTTGGCGCTAGCGTAGAAGTCACGGCGAGCGATTGGGTAATTGTGGCGGTTGGTAGTGCGGCCGGCAGCGGCGTAGTTACGACCACCGACTCTGTAACCGGCTGGGCAACCGGAACAGAAGTAGGGGTCTGTTCTACGATTGGTGTTGCTGTAAATGTCGGCACCAGCGCACGGCCTTCGCGATCCGCAGGTGTGGGTTCAGTTGCAGGCTCGTCACCAAAAAGTAGACCACACCCACTTGCGACAAACATGACACAA
>JBBRVA010000158.1:0-12197 GCA_038247295.1 Caldilineales bacterium
TACTTTGCCCGTACCAAAAATCAAATACCTTCCTTCAGCTTTGCTGGTCGACGCCGGCTTCTACACGCTCCGCCGACGTAAGCCTTATGTAAATCAAAGGTTCAACCATGAGCAGCAGCGCTTCCTCCAGCGAACGTTTTCCTTCATTGTCCGCGCTACGCGCCGAGCACAGCACCTTACTGCAAATCCATCGTAACGGAGGGGATGCGCCCGACATTTTAGACGCGATCCAACAATTTATTCAGCAAGGTAAGCGGACCGGCGCGCTGATTGACAGCGAGGAAGATCGCACGGTGGCACAAGGATCGCTCGACTATTGGTCGACCATTCTCTATCGCGCCGGCCGCCCCAATGCGGATATGCTGCTCGACGAATTTGATCCGATGCTCGCCCCAGAATTGCCTGATGATCTGTGTCCCTTTGTTGGTCTAGATGCCTTTCGCGAGCAGAATGGGGCGATCTTTTTTGGCCGCCAACGCTTAATCGATGTGGTGCTCGTCAAACTACAAACGGAGCGATTGGTAACTGTGATCGGTTCATCGGGCAGTGGCAAATCTTCGCTTGTGCTCGCGGGTGTAATTCCGGCCTTGAAAGGCGGAGCAATCCCGGCAACAGAGGCAACACCCAGCAGCCAGGCCTGGCGCTATGCACCACGTATGGTGCCTGGATCAAATCCGCTGGCCAACTTGGCGCGGCTGTTGCAAACGGCAGGCGAAGCGACGGCGGAAGCAGACAAAGGTCAGCTCTGGCGAGCGGAGCAGATCGAACGTTTGTTACACCAGAGCGATTACCTGGTGCAGATGGTAAATGCCACCGATCCTACACCCGACAAAAATGCACCGGTGGTGTTGGTCGTCGATCAATTTGAAGAGACCTTCACCCTCTGCACCGATGAAGTTGTGCGTGTTGCTTTTGTGCGCAACTTGATGGCGCTAGCCCAAACGCCCGGATTGCGCCATACGGTCATCCTCACCATGCGCACCGATTTTGAACCTCAGATCGCCCGGCTGCCCGATTTTCAAGCCCGCTTCGAGAACGCGCTAGTGCGAGTCACACCCTTAAGCTCCGCCGAATTGCGCCAGGCAATCGAGCAGCCCGCCACCCTGATTGGGTTAAAATTTGAGAGTGGCTTAATCGAGCAATTGTTGCAAGATGTGCTGGGCGAACCGGCTGCGTTGCCATTGTTACAATTTACGCTTCTGAAACTCTGGGAAAATCGGGATCGCAACCGCATCACCTGGGAAGCGTACAAACGCCTGGGCGGTGGCCGATTGGCGTTGGCGCGCAGCGCCGATGAACTCTTTGCCAGCTTGATTCCCGAAGAGCAAGTAACGGCGCGCCGCATTCTACTGCGCCTGGTGCGCCCCAGTGAAGGGCTGGAAGTAACGAGCAACCGCGTGCGCCTGGCTACCCTATACCAGAGTGGAGAAGCGAGGGATCGGATTGATCGCGTACTTCAGAAGCTGCTTAACGCCCATCTGTTGCGGATCAGTGAGGGTGATACGGCGGCCGACACGCAGATCGAAGTGGCGCATGAAGCGCTCGTACGCAACTGGCCGCGGCTGGTGGCATGGCTGGATCAGGAACGGGCAGCCATTCTCGAACGGCTACGCCTGACCGAAGCGGCTGAACAGTGGGTAAAAGTTGGCCGCGATCCAGGGGCGTTATGGCGTGGCGCGCTGTTAGATGAAGCCCAAGATTATGTAGACCTGGACGAATTGGAAATAGAGTTTATGGAGGCGAGTCGCGCCGCCGAGCAGATCGCGGCGCAAGAAAAGGAAGCGGTACGCCAACGCGAGTTGGATCAGATCCGTGCGCTGGCGGCCGAACAAAAATTGCGCGCCGATATTGAACGTCAACGAGCGGAGCAGCAATCACAAGCAGCCGCCAGTTCGCGCCGTTTAGCCACCTGGCTCGCGTCGATCAGCGTGGTAGCCATCATGTTTGCTCTGGCCACGACCTGGTTTAGCATGGCCGCCAATAGCGAGCGCAGCGCAGCCCAAGCAGCCAATGCCGAGGCGGCGCTACAAGTAGCAACCGCCAATGCTGCCAGCACGCGCGCCATCCAAGAAGCAGCAACGGCCGATGTAGCCCAAAACCAAGAGATGCGGCAGGCAACGGTCGTCTCTATTGCGCGCGCAACGGCTACGCAACAAGTTATCGCGGCGCAGACGGCGATTGCGCAAGCCGAACAAGAATCGGAACATAACAAAAACGCGTTGGATTATCTGATCCAAACGTTGCGCGAAGTGCTTGATGAAGTATCACCGCGTGTAACCCCCAGCCCCGGGCCCTCGCCCACTGGAATTTTGACTGGTACGGTTGGCGCGGCAGGAGCGCCAGCCAACAGACCTATTCCAAGTCAAGACAATACAGCGGCAACGCCAATTGCCCCTGCCGCTGAAGTGCTCGAAGATGTACAACGATTGCCTAGCGAACCGTTAACACAAACGTACATCATGACCGAACCACTGACGGCAGCGCTGACAGCTTCTGAAAACATAACAAACTTTGGCCGTGATCAACTGGATGCCATATTGCCAGCGGTGGAGGTTGATCTACTTGAAAGCCCACAAAATGATGCGCGGGTTTTACAATCCGTGCGCGGCCCTATGCGTATGGCTGTGCTACAACTCACGGAGTCGACAAATTGGATCGAGGTAACGCTGCCAGATGGGTTGACAGGCTGGATTCCCGCCTGGATGGTGACTTATGAGGGTGACACTAAGTTGTTGCCTATCGAATTGCGCTACTTGGCCGTTTCTAACCAAGAAGATGTACCTTTTAGCGAAGGACGAGTGATCGATTGGGGCGGCGCCCAAGGCGATTTTTTGCTTAGTGATCCAAACAACGAACAGAGCGGTATCTTGTGGGTGCCTAGCGGTACGGAGCTCACCCTCTTGTTTAATGTTAAGGGTTCAGCCAGCTATGGTAGTGGTGTTTGGTATTTTGTTACCTTGGTCGATCCGAACGGAGAAAATCATATCTGGCGAGGTTATTTGCCGCAAGAGGTAATTGAGGAGAAGAAGTGACGAAAAGTAATTAGTAACTCATGTTACGCACCTGGGAACGCCGGCATCCTGCCGGCAGCCGCCAGAGATGGCGGCGTTCCCAGGTGCGTAACATGAGTTACTAATTATAACTCGCGCTGAAAAAGATTAATTCATGCCTTCTTCTAACGCTTCCAGAGGAATGATCTGGGCATCTTCTGGGGCTTCGATCTCAGGTGCATCGTTGAAATCGCCCGAGTCTTGCACTAGATCAAAGTTGACCACTGGTGCAACATCAGGCATTTCACGTTGTCCACCATCGGCCATTGCGGCCAACGCCATGATCGTTTGTAGATCCCAGGCAAAGTGCGTCTCGGTATGATAGATGTAGTTATCTTCCAGACCAATGCTTTGCAGGACCTCGAATTCCAGGTCTTGGAAGAGTGACGGTCCTAGGAAGCGCAGGCCCAACATAACTTCGTCCAATTCGGCCTCGGTGACGCTGGTATCCGCCATTTGATTGATCATATCCAAATTTTCACGAATCAGTTCCTGAAAGCCTTCGCTGGCAACAAAGCCACCAAAGTCGAAGGTCGTGCTGAAAACGGCAACATCCTGCATGTCAATTGCGTCGTCGTCAAGCCGTTCGACATTGACGAATTCTTCCAACATACCACGTACTTCTTCCGAGTTGAGCATCGAACCTGCACCCATGCCCATCTGGAAGCTGGCCATATCGGAAGAGTTGGCCTCGGCACTGGCTTGCGCCAGCATATCGCTCATAAAGGTGGCAATATCAAGCCCAAACCAACCTTGCATCTCGCCCAACTCCGGGATGGCGGCAGCCAGGTCGTCCAAGTTCATATAAAGGAAGCCATCGACCATACGAGCTTGCAAGGTGATCTCTTCTGGGATCTCGATACCGCCCGCTTCCTCAGAAAGCAATGCTGCCATATCCTCTGGCAAGACAATTGTTACTTCAGAATCTAGCCCTAACGTAGAATAGAGATCGATGACAAGATCCATGTAATCTTCCATGATCGCGTCCATGTCACTCGCATCGGCCGATTGCAGGCTAGATTGCAATTGCGTTAATTCCTGGATCACGGTCGGGTCCATCGCAATCACAGAGTCCTGCGCAATGCTAAGTGACACCTCCTCGATTGGTAGATCAGGGATGCCGGCGATCAAGAGATCGATTTGGCTGCTGGTTGTCATTTCCTGGATATCCAACATTGCAGTTTGAGAGTCGGCCAGGAGTTCGCAGTCATCGTCGGCTAGTTCGCCACAATAAGGGGCGGGCAGATCAACATCTTGGGCCAATGCGGCCATTGTCGAGGTTAATGTCATCAGCAGTAACAATAGTAGCATTAACAAATTTTTTGGCAACAGTTTCTTTCGCATTTGTAATTACCTTCCTATATGTTGACTTCGTTTATTCCTTCTCACTTCCGGGACAATAGTATCATGGTTGCAGACAGATGTAAATAGGTCAATTGATGATATTGGGATGCAGCATTACAAAAAAGTAGGTGTTAGTATAGTTAGTTATGCAATCACTTAATTTTTAACAAAATCATAACGCCGCTTTAACGGTCACCCAAAACTGCCACCAGCCGATCCAGCACAACCTGTTCTTCGCCATCGGCCAACGTCATTGGGTTGAGATAGATGCCATCTGCGCCACCAGCGGAAACAGCAATGGAGGGCGCGCCCTCCGCCAGGGCTTGCACCACTTGATCGCGACTGATACCCGTCTTGGCAGCGTCAATCGTAACCAACGCCCGTGGCAAGGGTTGGCCAGCTTCATTGGGAAAAGAGCGCTCGGCGCGCACGCCGGGCAATCGGTTTAGGGCCACAATCCAGCCGGCTACCACTTCGTCATCTTGTGAGGCACGCGCTTCGTGGTCCAGTGTTAAGTAACGCTTGACGGCAGCCAATAGGCCAACCATCTCCTCTTTGCCCACTTTCATCGGCCGACCAATACTGTGATTGGGGCTGCCGTTGACGCGGATGGCCTCAATTAAATCTTTGCGCCCTACGATTAGCCCAGAGGACTGCGGGCCATGCAAATCTTTACCACCACTAAAAATGGCTAGCGCGGCGCCCATTTCGGTAAAGCGCCAGAGGTTTTCTACCGGCGGTAGTTGCGCGGCTGCATCCACGATCACCGGAACGCCGTGCGCATTGGCGATTTCGATCACTTGTTCCAACGGCAGGTCCCCATGGCCCGTCATCCCGCCTTGAAACCAGAAGATCGCCGCGGTTTGGGGATTGATGGCCCGTTCGAGTTCCCACGGCGCGGTGCTCACCGCCGTACCGATCTCGACCAATTTCACCCCCACCTGCCGTACCCCATGATCATAGCCATTGCGATGTGACTTGTGGACGATCACCTCATTTTTAAGCCCGGTCAGATCGGGTAATTGGTTGATCGCGGCCGGATCTGTGCCGGCAATGCAGGCCGCAGTCGCCAACACCAGACCGGCGGCGGCGCCCGTACAGACATAAGCCGCTTCATTGTGGGTTAGATCGGCGATCCGTTCACCCACGCGCCGTTGTAGTTCATCTAGATTGACATGCTGACGTGCGGCGTCTAACATAGCCGCCAATACTTCTGGCGGCATGACCGATCCACCTAAACGAGTCAGCGTAGCGCTGGCGTTTATGATGGGCCGGATGCCCAATTCCTCGTAGATACTCATGGTTTAGTTACGTCCTGTGTGGGTGAGTGGCAATCAGTTATTAGTAGCTAGACGGTAAAATTCACGACTGATCACTGCTTACTGCTCACGGAAGGTTAATTCTGATTTTCAATCAACGGTAAATACTGCATCGGTGTCAGATTAGGCGGTACGGTAGGGCTCAGCGTCGCCGTACTAGTGGGCGTGATGACAGTGGTGTCTTGCACGCGATAGATATCGCCACTGAGATCAGCGACATAGAGTTCACCGTCGGCATCTTCACCAAATGTGCTTGGACTGCCCGTTAAGACACCGTGTTTTTTGGATACCCACTGTCCTTGCTCGTTGCGCACTAGATCCCAGAAATTACCACTGGCATAATCAGCTAGAATGTAGTGACCGACCATGTTCGGATAGAGGCTGCCGCGGTAGACAAAACCGCCGGTTACAGCTCGGCCATCGCTACGCCCGTAGTCAAAGATGGGGAAAACATACGTGGTTTTAGGCGCGCAGCCGGTTAATTCAAAGTCTAAATTGCCTTCATAACAATCCCAACCAAAGTTTTGCGCCGGTGTATTATCAGCCAGCAGATCGATCTCTTCGCGTGCACCTTGGCCGACATCCCCAATATAAATCTCGTTCGTGACGCGGTCAAAACTGAAGCGCCAGGGGTTGCGTAAACCAACAGACCAGATTTCGGCACGCGTATTAGGCGCCGTGTCGTTGGCATACGGATTGTCACTAGGAATTGTATAAGTCGGCACGCCGGTGACGTGAATTCGCAACAGCTTGCCCAACAATTCATTCAAATTCTGCGCGCGGTCTTGCGGATCACCGCCGTCGCCACCATCACCCAACGGGATGTAGAGATGGCCATCCGGGCCAAAGGCAAGGTCACCAGCGTTGTGGTTGGCAAAGGGCTGTTCGACAAAAAGCACAAGTTGGCGGCTGTTGGGGTCCGCCTTGTTCGGATCGCCGCTGGAAACCCGGTAGCGCGCAATATTCGTATCCCCAGCCGTATCGGTGTAATTCACATAGAAGATTGAAGGATCAGTGGGTTCAAAGACCATGCCCAACAAACCCTGCTCGCTGTCTTTGGAGACCAGGCTGGTGAGATTGAGAAACTCGGACTTGGCGCCATTCGGCTGTACGACCCAAATAATACCGCCTTGTTCCAAGATAAAAAGGCGATCATCGCCCGCATTAGCAATATCCACTGGGCTTGTAAAGCCCGTTGCAAATGGCACTAACTCGAGTGAGATAGCCTGTGACGAAGCTGTCTCCAACGCTGGCATGGCCGTGGCCACGTTTAATGAGATGAGCAGGTAGAGCAGTGCGGCCAGCCCAATAAGCATCGGCGCCATTACCTGCCGGAACGATGTAAGCCTTGCTAGCTTAGCTTTTAGGTTGATCGAAAACATTCGTGTCATTCTCCTTATCAGATTTCGCTACGCTTGACAAACCAATCAATGAATTAGATCTATCAATAGCGTTGAACAGATAAATAGCTTATCATTGATAAGAGAATCCAACCAACACGATTGCCCGATGAGATAGCTACTACACTGGTGCTATTCGCCAATAGCTTGTTGTTTCTTTTTTTCTATGCGAAAACAGTCATATTGATTAGCGCGCATAAAACGGCTGGCCAGCGCAATCGCTGCTTTTTCGCTGAGCAAACCCTCATCTACCTCGGCTTGTAATGCCCGATTGAGCCAGGTGCGCGCCTGGTGGGCATAGGCCAACGCTGCGCCTGGCCAAGATGTATCACCGCCAAAGACAAATAGTTTGTTCGCGGGCACCGTATGGATAAATTGGCGAACAAAGTTGCGCGCGCTGTAAGGATCGATGCTCCACGCCCAACACAGATCCACATAAACGTTGGGATAATGTTTGGCCAACGCCACCAGTTCATCGCTGTAGGGATAGGCAATGTGCATCAACACAAAACGAGCTTGCGGAAACCGCGCCAGCAGCGGACAAAGCTTGCCAGCGCTGATGTAATCGACGGGCATACGGCTATGGCCGGCATAATAGCCGGTATGCAGTTTGATCGGCAGATCATGCTCAATCGCCAACTCCACCCCGCGCGCCGTACACCAATCGCCCAGACAGAGCCGTTCTTCTGGGCTAAAATTGTCCGGGTCATGCAACCAGGCGGCCAGGGCGCGGGCCGCTTCTTTGGGGGTGCGTTCTTGCCAGTGCAGCGTGCGGTTGTAGGCATGTTGCGACTTGATCGCCACCGCAACATTGGCATTCTGCGCCATGACCGTTGCCATCGCCTGTTGTAGCGACTTCAAATCGCCCACTTCGACGCCGGTCTCTTCGGCTACATTCTGCAAATCTGGCGTACCATTACAGAAATTAACCCAGGAAATATCGTAGAAAAAGAAATCGGGGCCAGAGGGATCAGGGCGACAGGGGCGGCAAAAATTGTCAACTTGAACGTGATCCAGGTTGGCCCGCTCGCGCAGGATGTGCAAACGCTGGCCGGGTTGACAGAGGGCCTCATTTTGGGGCTGCGCCGCCTCGATGGCCGCCGGCGTCAGTTCATCGATCGCGTACAGTTCGCGGGCAATCAACTGCACCGCCTCGCCATACCCCGTGTGGCGCACAGCTTCCCAGGCGGTTTGAATACCCGCGAAGCGGGCGCGCAGATCTGGGTTGGTGCGATCAAGCAAGGTATCAAGTGCGGCTTGGCTTGCCCCCGCGACGATTAAATCGGCCGTGACGTAGTTGGCAAATAGATTCTGCAAAATATCGGGACCTTGCGTCACATACGCTTGCTCGCTGTGCAGATGTTCGTGGGTATCACACAAGGGCGTGGTTCGGATATGCAATTCTAGTTCGGTTGGCACCGTAAAAATTCCTTATGGGTAGACGAACGACGAACGACCAACGACGATGGATCGCCATTGGTCGTTCGCGGGTGCCCTCTGGGCGCGTCGTTCGTCGATTGGTAGACGTTACGCGGGCCGTTCCAGGTCCAATACAGCTTGCACTTTTTCTTCGATTACTGGCGCTTGCTCTTCCCAGCTGACGTTGCCTTCCCAAATCAGGTCAATCTCGTTCTGGAAGACGGTATTGGCTTCGGTGAAGCGTGTGTTCTTGGGCATGGGGAACTTCTCGATGCCGGCGGTCAACAAGCCGTCGGCAATGCCGAACATGCGGTTCACCTTGACCACATCCGGATGGGTCCAGGCCGATTTGTGGCCGTTGGGCTGTAATTTGCCATCCAGCACCATCGAAACGCCCGCCTCGCCAGAGGAGTAGAGCTTCAACAGCTCCCATGATTCTTCCGGGTGAGCCGAATTGGCGTTGATCATATGCATGTTACCGGAGTAGCAAGTGCCTTGGCGGCCTTCGGCGCCAACGGGCAGCAAGACGGCGTCCATCTCGAACTTACCATCGATCTGGGTGAGGAAAGCCGTTACCTGGCCGACAATGCTGGCATGCGTTGCCGTCAGGCCGGCGACAAAGAGACCGCCTTCGATCGCGTCTGCCTTGCGCGGGGCAACCTTGCTGTCGAGCAGATCCAGATACCAGGCACCGAGTTCGCGATGCAGATCGGTATTGAATTGCAGTTTGGTGCCATCCTGATCCATGATCCAGCCATCGGTAGAATCTGGCGAACCCCAAGAGCGGGCCACATTGCTATAGTAGTGGAAAGCATTCATAGAATCGAAGCCGAGACCAAAGATACCATTATCCGGGTCGGCAGCGGCTTTGGCCAGTTCGGTCCAATCATTGAAGGTCCAGCCCGCTTGCGGTTCCGGTAGCCCTTTTTCCGCTAACAGGGTCTTGTTGTAGTTGACGGCGATGTTGCCGCCAGGGTGGACGACGCCGGGCACGCTAAAGTTCTTGCCATCGAGTTGGTTGCCAGCAATCACGCTTGGGTAGATATCGTCCCAATCTTCGGGTGCGCTGGCGGCCAGCAGGTCATCGATTGGCAGATAGATGCCCTTGAGGAAATTGATAAAGAGCCAGCGGTGGTGACCGTAAAGGAGATCTTGCAACGTGCCGGAGATAAAGCCGGTCTGTGTCTTGGTCTCGATCTCGCCATAGATCGTCTCCTCGATCACAACCTGGACGCCGCTGTCTGCCATGTACTTCTCGCCCAGTTTGGCCGGCATGACGGCCTGGCCGCCTTCTGGCGCAGCTTGCACGCGCAAGACAACGTCCGTTGCCGCGGGGGCATTGGTCGAGCCGGTCGTGCTGGGCGCATCACCAGCCGGTGCCGCGGCCGGCACACAGGCCGCCATGATCTGAACACTAGCAACGCCTAGGCTAGCGACAGCAACACCCTTCAGAAAGTTTCTGCGCGTTACATTTTTTTTCAACACGTTTGTTCTCCTTTGTACTGAATGAATAAAAGAGCGTCCTACTACGACGAATCTGAGTAGCGATTGAAAGTAGCGCAAGTAGAGGGAAACTCGCCAACGCCTCCATACTATGATTGCTGTTGGGGTAAAACAGCGTTGCGTTCAACCGGTGTAGTTGAATTGAAAAGCGGGAAATGTATGCTAGGCTAACTCTACCATTACAGAGGACGTAAGTCAAACTGAGTTTCCCGCATTCTCCTCGCCTACCCCTTGATTCCTGACATCACAATCCCCTGCACAAAGAAACGTTGGCCCAGGAAAAAAACAATGATAACCGGCAGCATAGAGAGAATACAGGCCGCCATCAGCAGATGTTGCATCGGTTCGCCACCGACATCGGGCGCATTGACGAAGAAGCGCAAACCGACGGAGATGGTAAACTTTTCCGGCGAGTTGAGATAGATCAACGGGCCGAGAAAATCACCCCAAGAATCGATCATCGTAATGATCGCCAACGTCGCCAAGACCGGTTTACACAGCGGCAACAAGATCGACCAGAAGATACGGAAGAAGCCAGCGCCGTCGATCAGGGCCGCTTCGTCCAGATCTTTGGGCAATGAAAGCAGAAATTGGCGCATCAAGAAGATGGCGAAACCACCGCCGCCAAACCAAGCGGGTACCCACAGCGGCAAGAGGGTGTTAATCCAACCCAAGCGATAGAAGAGCACAAATTGCGGGATTAACGTCACCTGGGCAGGCAACATCAGGGTGGCCAGGGTAATCATAAACAAGAGGTCGCGGCCCCGGTATTCAAAGCGCGCCAGCGAGTAGGCCACGAGCGAAGCAGTCAGGACGCTACCACAGGTCACCAAGACGACAATTGTTGCCGAGTTCATGGTCCAAACGAGAACAGGAATCCGCGGTATGAGCAAGACGCGCGCATAATTACCCCACTGCGGCGGCGACGGCACCCAGACGGGCGGGAAGGTCGCCATCTCGGCAGGTGTTTTCAGTGAACCCATCAGCGTCCAAAACAAGGGGAAACCGAAAAGGATACACAGGGCAATGACCAACACATAAAGCCCCACGCGGCCAGATTGATTGCGTGATTTTAACCGATGTACCGGTTGTATTACCGCCATTTGGGCCATTTTTCTACTCCTGTTCGCATAATAACGGTGTTACGTAAATAGGTAGACAGGTGAGGGATGCTTATTGACTTGTCTACCTGTTTCCCTAAGCGCAGCGACGTCTACCGCTCTACCAAGGTAATGGCCTACCCCTGCCCACCTTCATAATGGACCCAGCGGCGCGAGGTTCGCACTTGGATAAAGGTGAAGACCAGAATAATCGCGGCCAAGACCCAGGCCAGCGCGCTGCCATAGCCCAAACGGAAGTATTGGAAGGCTTCCTGATAGATGTGCAAGGCAAAAAACCAGGTGGCATAGGAAGGCCCACCTAGCGTTGCCACCCAGGCCAGGGTAAAGACCTTGAGGGCGCCAATCACAGCCAACACCAAGTTAAAAAAGATCGTCGGTGTGAGCAGCGGCAACGTGACATGCCAGAATTTACTCCACGCCGTTGCGCCATCAATGGCTGCCGCTTCGTACAACTCTTGCGGCACACCTTGTAGACCGGCCAGAAAGATCAGCATCGTGTTGCCGCCCACAGCCGCCCAGACGGCGATCATAGTGACCGAATAGAGCGCCGAATCCCGCGAAGTGAGCCAGTTTGGCGGTTCATCGATGCCCAGGTTGCGCAAAATCAAGTTAACAGGCCCCAGGCGGGGTTGCAACAAGTAGATCCAAACCACGGCCAGCGCCACCGCTGGGATCAAGTGTGGAACAAAGAAGATCGTGCGGTAGATGTTATTGCCCTGGAGTTTTTGGTTTAAGAGCATGGCCAGTAACAGAGCGCCGATAATGGCGGCGGGCACATAGATCGCGGTAAACTGAAAAGTGCGGCCCAGTGAAGACCAGAAGAGATCATCCCCTTGAAAGGCCTTTTGATAATTGTCCAGCCCGATGAACTTGGGTGCGCCAATCACCGCATATTCGGTAAAACTAAAATAGAGCGACGTCAAGATCGGTCCGCCCCAGAAAATAATCAAGCCCAGCACCCAGGGCAAGGCAAAAACATAGCCCCACAGCGCCTTGCGCGTCTGAAACTTGGTCTTTGCACCGACTAGTTTACCCAAAAAA
>JBBRVA010000159.1:0-12120 GCA_038247295.1 Caldilineales bacterium
GACCAACGTTGGCAACAAAATTTCGACCGGTCCCTTGCGGTGCAAAAAGAGCACATCCTCGTACCCTTGGATCACCGCCGCCGCCCGCTGCACGGCGCGGCCTTCATCGCCTTGGAACTCGGCATAGCCCAAGTTCGTCAGTCGCAAGCCGCCGCCGACTAACAACAGGAGCAAGACGCCGGTTACTATCCAGGGCGCGCTGGCCTTGCTCGCTGGTGAATTTGAAGGTAAAGAAGGCGCGTGGTTCTGCTCTGGCACTGAGTTAGCCGAGGTGAAGATAAGCACCACCAAAATCAGCAACATGCTATCCACGACAGCATAGATTTGCCACGCCGCGACACCGCCGGGCAGATAACTAATCGCTAGCATCACCAGCGTCATCACGCTGTAGCCAGCGGCGATGGCATAGAGATGGCGCGCCCAATTATCCAGAGAAACAGCACGACGATCGAGCAGCCATTCGATCAACAGCATGCCTGGCAGCCAACCGACCAGCAGCAACGCTGCCACTGTCTGCACGATGAGCGGCAGTGGTAACAAGAGCACGGCATGCAGAAGCACAGCGAATGCTACGGTTGCGGCCAAGCTTTGCCACCGATGGAGAGCAATCTTCATTGCGGGCGCGCCTGCACGTCAAGTGTGGCAATGGTTGCCAGTTCATTGCCGGCGCGATCCTTGATCGACGCCAGCGTATTCGGATCGTAGACGATGGCGGCCAACGTGTACGTGCCCGGTGCGGCGTCCGGCGGGAGGAAAAGACCAACGCGGATCCTTTCGCTCAACACTTTATCGTTCTGCGCGATCACTTCACCGGCCGGGTTGACCAAGCGCGCGGACAGCTTCAATGCGCCATCAGTGCGCCCAGCCGCTTGCATGTCCACGGCTAGCACCTCGCCAGGATAGAGCGGCGAAAGCGCTTGCAGGGCGGAGATTTCGATGCCTTCCCATGCCGTTTGCACTGGTAGCTCATGGAGCGGACGCGGCGGGCGACCAAAGATCGAGAACGTAAATTCGCCAGAGTTTAGCTCTTGGGCGTAATAACTTGTGCTGTGCAAATAGCCCTGCACCTCTGACGTGTCGTAGCGCGTGGCGGCAAGGATCGTGCCCTGGAGCGCTTGCAACGTGGGCGTGACTTCTGCTGCACTGGCCGGGATCACAATCTCATCTGCCTTGAGGTCGTGAATCCCCACCCAGGTGGCCAAATCTGGATTCGAAAGATAAAGCGTAGCCGCTTCACTCCAACTGTGGTTGATGGCATCGGCAATCCCTGTCGTGTCAATCAGCACCACGGGGTATTCGTACGGGTGGCCAGGACCTTCGGTGCGTTGATAGAGGTAGACAGTTTCGCCGCTGGCCAAGGTATAGTGTTTTACCACCTGGTAGAGCTGATCAAAGAGCGGGTCGCCCGCCAATATCCGCCCGATCAATTCGTAGCCGGGGGAATCGACATGACTATTATCGCCATCCTTGAGCAGCACCCAGCGGTTGGCCAATAGATCGCTCCAGCCGCGACTGTCGCCTTCGGTCAGGGCCATCAGGTCAATATTCAAGTGGTCTTTGTTGATCAAATAGCGGAAGGGGCCGCGGTGCAGTTCGCGACTATCGACCAACATGCCAAATGACGCAGCCTCTCCAGTTGGGTTGCCGATCGTTTGCAGCACGTCCGGCTCAATCCAGTTGACTGGATCGGTGATGCCGCTGGCGGGGCGTTCCAAAAATTCGCCGCTGGCCCAGAGGTTGGACGTGCGTTGGTAAAAAGGCCCTAAACTATCAAACGTAAAAAGCGTCCACTGCAAAGCTAGCACCAGCACCCAAACAACACCTACGCCAATCGCCAGCCGCCGCGGGTAGTCGCGCAGCCCATCGGCCAGGAAAAGGGCCAAGATCGGCAACATGGGCACCAGATTACGTTCGCCATCCTGGGATAAAAAGGAGAGCACCAGATAGGTGGAAAGCACGCTGCCCCAGAGCAGCCAACTGCCGGTGCGGGCATTGCGCCAACCGCGGCTACGTCTGATCCACGGCCACAAACCAATCGGCAGCAGCAAAAGAGTGGCCAACCAGCCCAGGTGATTAATGCGTAAATAATCCCAATAGCGGATGTAGTTATAGAGCCGCAGCGGATCGGCTGATTGATAGTTGCCACCATATGAACCAAACGCGGCATCGGCCAGATAGCCCATAAAATCGATGCGCGGCGCATACCAGAGGCTGGCCAGCAGCAAGGCCAATAACGCGCCGGCCCAGACGTTGCTCAGAACCGAACGCGGACGCCATAGGGCATAAAGTAGAGCCGACAGCACGCCCCACCAGATCAACGCCAACGCGTCACCCAGCACCATCGCTTCGGCGTGGATATAGGCGCGGTTGGGCAAATACCAGAGCGCCACTGCGCCCGCGGCGCCCAACGCCGCCAAGGCAAGGGTGCGTCCATTCACCTGCAATTTACGCAGGGCCATCCCCTGGCGCGGCAAAAAATCTGCGCGCCAAAACATAAAGAGGGTGGGTAAGAGAATGTGAATTGGATAGGGCCATTTGGCGAGCATACCCAGGCCCAAGCTGACACCCCAGAGCAACGCCCATCGGCGTCGGGTGAAATTTTCACTGCGTAAAAGCGCCAGCAGATTAATCAGCACGAGCGCCGTGACCAAGAGGTCCAGATAAAAGAGACGGGCCATGGCCGCCATCATCGGTAAGAGACCGACGAGGAGGGCAGCCAATAGGCCGACGCGTCGATTGGCCCAGCGCTGGCCAAAGTCGAAGGTCAACACCAGAATCAGCGCGAGCAGCACAACGTTGACCATCTGTGCACTGTCGGGATCGGTGCCCCATATCCAGTAAAAAGGTTGCGCCAAAATATAGAGGACGGGCGGACGCAGATCATGAAAAGTAATCGTCTGGAAGAGCGTTTGTAGCGAAGGTTGAGCCAGGAGACGAGCGATCTCCAGTGTACGCTCCAGGTGACCGGCGGCATCGTGACCGAGCAGAACGATGTTGCGCCCAATCCAATAGAGGCTACCGGCTATGTTGACCATAACGATCAAGGCCAGGCCAACGTATATCGAATAATACGAATCTTTACGAACTGAAAGGGAATGATCCGTCAATTTGTACGCTTTCTCGTTTAACCGAAAACAGGTAAAGACCACTGCTTGTTGTCCTCATGTGCAGCGCCCTATTATAGTCGAAGATCAAGAATTATCCTCAAACGAGCCTAGAGAGGGCGTGGCTAGCCGCCGCCATGATAGTAGGGTTGCACCATTGTGCAAGTATTGTTAATTTGTAAGCAACACTTTTTCTTAGTGTCTGATATAATGACGCCTGGGTAACAATTCACTCTAAAACACTACACAGATTCAGAAAACAGCAGATGTCCGCATACACGCATCCGTTGTTTTCTGAATCTGTTCTAGCGACCCGACACTTTGCCGCGGGTTTCAACCCTGCGGCAAAGTGGCGGGTCGCTAGAATCTGTGTAGTGTTGGATGAAAGCCGAGAACGTCTGAATAGGTACGTGCAAAGCGTATTGCTGGACATGAAGTATTGCCCGAAGGAGCCTGTATGTTGACCAAAATTGGCAGAGTGCTAGGTGGCGGCCTGGGACTGATCTGGTTGTGCATGTTGGTGGCTGTCCCAACCCAGGCAGAATCACCGGCAAGCCAAGCCGATCTGCGCATTAATGAAATTATGGCCGACAATGTGACATTTCTGCAAGACCCCGACGAACCAGGTGAATTCCCCGACTGGTTCGAACTCTATAATCCAGGCCCAGATGCGGTAAGCCTGGATGGGCTTACCTTGAGTGATGATCCAGCGCTGCCGACTAAGTATACGATCCCCACTGGCTTAAACATCCCCGCCGGCCAGTTTCTGCTCTTTTATGCCGATGATGACGGTAAACAGGGGCCACGCCATACCAATTTTAAGTTGAGCGCCTCCGGTGAGACCTTAGGCCTTTATAGCGCGCAAGGGACGAGCACCATCGACAGTTTCACCTTTGGTCAGCAAACGGCGGATGTATCAATGGGGCGCCAACCAGATGGCGCCGGTGACTGGCGTTTTTTGGGCAAGGCCACACCCGGTGCAACTAATTCAATTTTGGCACCGGCCATTCTGAATGTGCAGCGCAATCCACTGCAACCGACGGCGGGTGTCGCGGTGGATGTTACGGCCACAATTACTGACAATGGTGCACTAATCGCCACCCTCTACTACACCATGCCAGGTACGGGCCTGATTGCGCTACCGATGACAGGCAGCGGCAGCGACACTTATACGGCGCAACTACCGGCGCAACCAGATGGCACATTGATCAGTTATTTTGTGGGCGCCAAAGACAATGACAATCAGACAACAACTTCGCCCACGCTCGCGCCGCTGCGCTCGTACAAATATCTTGTCGGTTATCAGCCGCCCACCGTGGTGATCAACGAGTTCATGGCCGACAACAAATCTGTCCTCCAAGATCCGGTTGAACCAGGTGATTTCCCTGATTGGATCGAGCTCTACAACAGTGGGACAGCGCCGGTCAGTTTGGATAATCTCTATCTGAGTGATGAAATCGACAATCCAACTTTGTTTCCCTTACCCACAGGGCTAACGCTTGCCCCTGGCGCCTTTTTGCTCTTGTTTGCCGACGGCAGCCCAGAGCAGGGTCCGCTGCACACTAATTTTAGAATCAACGATGCCGGTGAACATCTAGGTCTTTATGGCGCAGTGGGTAGCTACGCGATCGATGCCCATGAATTCGCTCGTCAGCCGGCCAATACAGCCTACGGCCACCTGCCCGACGGCGCCGGTGGCTGGCAGATGTTGGTTTGTCCATCGCCTGGCGCGCCAAACATTGTCTGTGACAAGCTAATTCATTTGCCAATTTTGTTACATTAAACGCAAATCAGAATGAGTCTGTGCATACGGCCCAATTTTTCAGCGCTGATGTAGGTCATCGCCGCTGCGTGACACCTTGTCACGCAGCGGCGATGACCTACATCATTCGAGCACGACAAGCGATCCACTATTACCAATTACTTATTACCAGAGGTTGTAGAAGCTCTTTATGAATCGTATCCGATCATCTTCTCTGACATCCGCTCTGGTTGTCAGCCTGCTGACATGTGTACTCGTGTGGAACAGTATTGCCCCAACTATCGCACCTGTCTACGCTGAAGAAAGCCAACCCGCCACTGCGGGGGAGCAACCGAACGAACAAGCCGTTACTGCGGCGGCGCTAGAGGCCGATGATCTGTTGATCACGGTCGATTCAAGTGCCAACGTGATTATCAATGAAATTTTTACCGATCCGCTTAATAAAACGGAAGCGATCGAATTTATTGAACTTTTCAATGCCAATAGTTTTGCTGTCGATCTTTCTAATTGGATGTTGGAAGATGGTGTTGAGTATAATATTCCGGCGGGAGTTGTGATCCCGGCGGGTAGCTTTCTGTTGATTGCGCAGAACCCCGCGGCGCTGCGCAACAAATATGGGGTGAACGCCTTGGGTCCCTTTGAGGGCAAGTTGAACAATGATGGCGATCACCTGGTGTTACGCAATGCCAACGCCGAAGCAGTGGACGAGGTCCAATATAGCCTGGGCTTTCCCTGGCCCACCGTGGGCGATGCGCCGGAACGTTCATTACAACTCCAAAATCCAACTTTTGAAAATGCCTGGGCCGGCGCCTGGCGTTCCGAGCGGCCGACACCCGGCGGTTGGAATGTTGTCTACACCGCTAATCCCGCCCCCAATATCGAGACGGTAAGCCATACCCCACGCAGCCCCACCAGCAACACAACGGTGCGCATTACGGCGCAGCTTTTAGACAGTGATGGCATTGCCGCCGCCCGCATCTATTACCAGGTGGTGGAGCCAGGCAACTATATTGCCCAGTCCGACCCAGCCTATGCCAGCCAATGGACGCCCATCGAAATGACCAGCGCTGGCAACGATCTGTATGTGGCCGATCTGCCCGCGCAAATTAATCAACACCGGCGGCTAGTCCGCTACCGGGTGCAGGCCGTGGACAGCAAAAACATGGTTACGACAGTACCCTATGCCGATGACCCCCAGTCTAATTTTGCCTATTTTGTCTACGACGGGGTGCCAACCTGGACGGCGGCGCTGGGCCAGGGCGATCCACCACAAACCTTTGATTTTGGCGCCATGCGGCCGCTGCCCATCTACCAACTGATCTCCAAACGGAGCGAAGTACAAGATGCGCAGTTTATTCCCGATTCGCCGTTTACCAGTGGTTACATGGGTCACGATTTCATTTGGCAGGGCGCACTCGTTTACAACGGTGAAGTCTACGACCACATTCGCTATCGCGCCCGTGGCGGAACTTGGCGCTATGGCATGGGTAAAAACATGTGGAAGTTCGATTTCAACCGTGGCCACTGGTTCCAGGCGATCAATGATTTTGGGCAACCCTATGCCACCAAATGGGACAAACTAAACCTGGGCGCAGTGGTCCAGCAATCGGCACGCTTGCACCGTGGCGAACAGGGTCTGTTTGAATCAGTCGGCTTTCGCCTCTTTCGAATTACGGGCGTAGAAGCACCGCGCACGCACTTTGTCCATTTTCGGGTCATCGATGAGGGTTCGGAACAGGGCTGGAACCAATACAATGGTGATTTTTGGGGCTTATACCTGGCGGTTGAACAGTACGATGGCAACTTTCTCGACGAACATGGGCTACCGGATGGCAACCTCTACAAGATGGAGCAATTCACCGGCGATCTGGAAAACCAAAGTCCATTCGGTCCGACCAACAAGTCGGATTTGAATTGGTTTTTGGACCAATATACCAACCATGCTCCAGACTCAACATGGTGGCGGGCCAATTTTGATCTGAATCGCTACTTTAGCTTCCGCTCGATTGTCGAAGCCATTCACCATTATGATGTGGGTAGCGGCAAAAATTATTATTACTTTATCAACCCAGAGACCCGCCAATGGTCGATCCATCCTTGGGATATTGACCAAACCTGGGCCGAGAATATGATCGGTGATGGCGACGAGCCATTTTATAGCCTGGTAGCACAAAATCCGGCTTTTACGCTTGAGTATCAAAACCGCATACGCGAAATCCGCGATCTGCTCTTCAACCCCGAAGAAGTCAACCGTATGATTGACGAGCAGGCCAACTTGATCGACAGCGCCAGCAATGGCTTGTCGATGGTGGACGCCGACCGCATGATGTGGGATTACAACCCGATTTTTCGCTCTCGCTACGTCAGCCCGATCAAAACTGCGGTGGGCCAATATTACAAACGGGCCGCCGCCGGCACCTTTCGCGGCATGGCGGAGCTGATGAAAACCTGGGTGTTGACACGCGGCAGTTGGATCGATGCCCGTATCATCAATGATCCCCAGATCCCGCAGACGCCTTGGGTTGGCTATAGCGGCGCGCCTGGCTTTCCGGCCGATGGTTTACGCTTTCAAAGCGCAGATTTTGTCGATCCCCAAGGCAACCAGACTTTTGGCGCGATGAAGTGGCGGATCGCCGAAATTGTGCGGCCGGGATTACCCACCTACAACCCCAATGCGCCGCAGCGATACGAAATGCAGGCCACTTGGGAAAGTGCAAGATTGTCTGCCTTTACCGGCGCCATGACACCGCCGGTGGGGGTGATCCAGCCAGGGCGCACCTATCGCGTGCGCGTGCGGATGCAAGATAATACGGGGCGCTGGAGTCATTGGTCGCCCCCGATGGAGTTTACGGCCGGGGCGCCTTCCACGCCGGCGATCACGACGATCAAAGTCAGCGAAATTATGTATCATCCGCATACGCTAGGTCCGCTCAATGATACAAAATTAGAATTTGTCGAGTTGAAAAATATCGGTTCAGATCCGATCAACCTTTCTGGCATGCGCATCATAGACGGGATCGACTATGTCTTTCCCAGCGGGACCACGCTGGGGCCGGGCCTCTTTCTTGTATTGGCCAGCAACCGAACGGCCTTTGCCACCCGTTATGGTTTTGCGCCCTTCGCTGAATACGACCGTCATCTGAGCAACGCCGGTGACCGTATCAGCTTGGTCGACTCCTTTGGCCGGACGCTCTTTTCCGTCGCCTATGGTGACGATGCCACGTGGGGCGAGGCCGCCGATGGCGGCGGTTCTTCGCTAGTACCACTGGCACCGGACGCTAATATTATAGAGCCGGACAATGCCGCCAGTTGGCGGGTCAGCACCGCCATCCACGGCTCTCCTGGCGCCGATGATCCGCTGCCGGTCGTGATCAACGAAATATTGGCCCATGTCAATGATGGACAAATGGAAGCTATCGAACTCTACAACCCCACTACCTTCGAGGCTGCGATTGGGGGGTGGTATCTGAGCGATAATCCGGCGCTGCCCAAAAAGTTTAAAATTCCGGCCGGCACACGGATCCCGGCGGGCGGTTTTGTCAGCTTCAGCGCGGATGCTTTCAACGCTCAACCCGGCGATGCACACAGCTTTGACCTGGCGGATGCGGGCGAAACGCTCTATCTTTTCTCGGCCAATCAGTGGAATCGCCTCACCGGTTATACGACGGCATTCGAGTTTGGCGCCGCAGAACCAGGCGTCTCGCTAGGGCGGGTAGTCAATAGTATTGGTCGTGTCCACATTACGCCCCAAAGTGCGACTTCATTAGGCGCGGTCAACGCCGGTCCACGCATCGGGCCGATCATCATCAGCCGGATCATGTACAATCCGCAAAGTCTCATCGAATTTATCGAGTTGCAAAATAGTAGCGACGCGCCGGTGTCCCTTTATGATCCAGAGCGACCGCTGAACACCTGGCGGCTGGGTGGGGTTATCTACCAATTCCCGTCGGGGATCACCATTCCGGCGCAGGGCAAATTGCTTGTTACGCCACTCTCGCCCACAACGGTCTGCACCACGTTGGGCGTTGCGCCGGGAACACAAGTAATCGGCCCCTATCCTGTAAACCTGGCGGACGATGGCCAACTGGTCACGTTGGAAAAGCCGAGCGCACCAGACAGCACCGATCAAGTCCACTATATCATCGTCGATGCCATAGAATATGACGATGTGCCACCCTGGCCGTTTGAACCTGATGGGACAGGGCCAGCGCTGGCACGCACTGCATCCACAGCCTATGGCAACGATCCGGCCAACTGGTTGGCCGGCGATGGCAGCCTACAAACGGCCGCCAATGGTGCAAACAGTGTAGTCGGCGTCGGTCTATGTAGCTTTGAAGTTTTTGTCGAAAATGGTCAATTGCAGGTGCATTGGATGACAGCGCAGGAAGAAAATATCAGTGGCTACTATTTGTGGCGCAGCGCCGATGGTCAGCGGGCCAGCGCAGAGCGCATCACGCCAGATCTGGTGCCTGTGCAGCAACTTCTGGAGAGCCGGGCCAGCTATGCCGTGGCTGATATAAGTGGCCAAATCGGCGCCCCCTATATCTACTGGCTGCAAGCGGTACACACCGATGGCACCGAGGTCGACGTGGCTTTTACGACGCCGCGCCAGCCGGTCTATCAGGTCTACCTGCCGGAAGTGGGGCGCTAGGTTATGGACTACCCATATTCGATAGCTTATACTAATAGCTGAGCCTTTCAATGCTAATAGTGGTGAAGTTCTACAAGGTAAGGTGAATTATGCGAAATGGCCTGAGCAAACTGTCGAAATAACCGTACAGTTGCCAAAGGAAATTTATGGCCGTGTGGCGCAAGCTGCGGCTTATGAACAACGTCGTTTAGACGAAATCATAAGCACGCTAGTCATAGAAGGTTTAGATGCTCATGCTAGCCTGTATGAAATCTTGCAGCGCGTCTCCGAACAGTATCGTGCTCGGCTTATGCATACGCAAAAGTTGAATCAATCACCTGATCAGGTCTTACAAGATCTGCGCGATCTGCGGGAGCAAGTAGCAAGTGAACTCTATCCTGCATGAAATGGTTGCTTTGGATACTAATGAATTTATTTTTGCCCTGCGCCAAGAGACTGCACGGCCCGCTTGCAAAATCCTACTCTTCGACAAGCTCAACACAAGCACGAATATCTTCAAACTCTAAATCTGGATAATAATCCTGCACAATTTCTGTAAACGAAAGCCCTTCGGTTAGTAATTCCAAAACGTTTTGCACCGTGATGCGTGTGCCAGCTACGCAGGGTTTGCCAAAATGTACGTTAGGGTTGACTACAATTCTGTCGATCATATTGCACCTTTGCGCTTATATTATTGTGCGTGTTGTGCCTTGCGCCGTTTTATAGGTTTGCGTTTGTGCGGGACCAATGTAATTAAGGTGCGCAAGGCACGATTAACGGCTTCGGAGTCTGGGAAATACTCGCGCACATCTGGCTCTAGCATCACCGCGCCGTCTTCCAAGGTAAAATATTGGGTGGTGATAGTTCCATCTTCTTGCTGAATTTTTACGGTGTGACCTTGCTGGTATGCCTGGTAATATTTACCGCGCACGCCCTTTACATCGGTAAAATCATATTCTGGCCGCATCTCATTCTTTTCTGCGCCGGCCTGATCAATCTTCTCCTGCTTCATAGCGTCTCCGTTCCAAAGGCTTTGCTTTACGACAACTGATAATACGAATAGTGTTTTCCTGCCGGTCTGTATGAACGACGAGCAAAATTCTGGCTCGTGCAGAAGCACCGATGGTTATATAACGTTCTTCTCGGTCTGAATGATCAGGATCGGGAAATGTTATCGTGAATGGGTCATTAAAAACTGTTCTGGCTTCCTCAAAACTAACTTTGTGCTTCTGGAAATTTCCCCTGGCTTTATATGCATCCCATCCAAACATAAGTTCCACAATGATCATCCTTACGTTATAGGCTAGCGTATCCGCGTTATTTTATCAACAATCAAGTGGGGCGGTAACGGCTGAAGACCGTCGATTGACCGAGACAGCTAGATGGCTTATACTTGCTGTAGCATACATCAGTCAGCGCGTCGGAGCAAGAGAAATGAGCAAGTGACATTGCAATTACCAAAGGATTTATATGAATAACCATGCCCCCCGCGTCATGCTCCTGATCACAGCGCGCAGCTATCGCGGCGAAGCCTTTCTGCAAGCGGGGCAACGGCTGGGCATCGAAGTGATCCAGGTGATCGATATGGCGCACGAACTGGCCGATTTCTGGCGTTACCCGCTGGGGATAGATTTTAACCAGCCGGAAACGGCCGTGCAAACAATCGTCGATTTCACCGCCCACACCCCAGTCGATGCGATTCTCGCCGTGGATGACAGTGGCACCTTGTTAGCCGCCCGCGCCAGTGCGCGCTTGGGATTGCCGCACAATTCGCCCTTAGCCGCCGAGGCAGCGCGCGACAAACATCGTATGCGCACATTAATGGCGGCAGCTGGTGTGCCTTGCCCTGTCTTCCGCCGCTTCTCCACCGCTGACGATCCACACTTCGTTGCAACGCAGATCAGTTATCCGTGCGTCGTCAAGCCGCTCAATCTCAACGGCAGTCGCGGCGTAATCCGCGCCGACGATGGCGAACAATTCGTCGCCGCCGTGCAGCGCCTGACGCGCATGCTCGACCAAGAAGCAGCCAACGTTGCGCCCAAGCCCTATCTGGTGGAAGATTTTATCCCTGGCTTTGAAGTCGCGCTCGAAGGCATGCTAGACCGCGGCCACTTGACCGTGCTCGCCCTCTTCGACAAGCCGGACCCGTTGGATGGCCCTTTTTTTGAAGAGACCATTTATGTTACGCCGTCGCGCTTACCGGCAACTGTCCAGGCTGAGATTGCCGACTGCGCGGCGCGTGCCGCGCAATCGCTTGGTTTGCAGGGCGGCTCTGTGCATGCCGAACTACGCGTCAACGAACGTGGCCCGTGGATGTTAGAGGTCGCCGGGCGCTCGATTGGCGGGCTTTGTTCGCAGACCTTGCGCTTCGATCTGGATGTGTCGCTGGAGGAGTTAATCTTGCGTCAGGCATGCGGTTTGCCCTTACCTACCACGCAGCGCGAGAATCAAGCCAGCGGCGTGATGATGATCCCGATCCCCGAAGCGGGTGTGTTGCAACGCGTGGCGGGTCTAGAAGATGCGAAAAACGTGCCGGGCATCGACAGCATTGAGATCACGGCGAAATTACACTATCCGATCACACCCTTACCCGAAGGCGAAAGCTATCTTGGCTTCATTTTTGC
>JBBRVA010000160.1:0-12120 GCA_038247295.1 Caldilineales bacterium
CACTTGGGCGTAAGTAAGACAGTGAATCAGTAGGACAGTAGAACAGTGTTTGTACTGTCTCACTGTCCTACTGATTCACTACTGATTCACTACTGATTCACCGGAGAATAGTATGGTTATTTCCGCCCAAGTGTACTAGCGGGCAGTTAAACATCACAGATTCAGGGCAAAGGGATTATGACGCTTACACAAACTACGCCATTTTATTGCTCCCAACTATCTATTGCGACAGATGAACAGATCTTCGGCACTGCCGTAGCAAGCACGACGGTCTGGTTTTTGCTCGAGTATCCAGCCGCCTGGGGTGCACAAGCGCTGGAAGAGAGTGACTTACCGTCGGCTGTAAAAGATCAATTGTTCGCCTGGCAAAAAAACATCCCTGGCTCGCGGCTGCAATTGATCAAAAAAGGGACACGCCTGGCCGCTGATCAGATCAATTTCTATGTTGGTTTATCGGGTGATTCCCCAGCTCGTCTCTATCGCTTCCCACTCGACCGTTATGAAAATCTGCTCGACTTAGCCATGCCTGCCATCATCGCCCAAGAGAACGACTATGCGCAATTTATTGACGATAGCCGGCTCTATCTTGTCTGTACGAATGGCAAGCGCGATCAATGTTGTGCGAAGTGGGGGATGCCACTTTTTCAAGCTCTCCAGAAACAGGCTGGCGACAACGTCTGGCAGACGACACACACGGGCGGCCATCGTTTTGCGCCAACGCTGCTCTGTATGCCCCATGGCCTTTCTTTTGGGCGCGTCGAAGCCACAGAAGCCCGCGCTTTGGTCGACGCCTATCAGCAAAATGCGATCTACCAGGTGGACCGCTACCGCGGCCGCACTTGTTATGATCCAGTGACCCAAGTGGCAGATGCATTTCTGCGCGAGCAGACGGGCCAGCAGGCGCTTGACGCCTTCCAACATCTTGCCACCAGCCAGCTGGTAACTGATCAGTGGGAAGTTCAGTTTCGCACCACCCACGATAATCAAATCCACCACTTGCAGTTGGTAAGCGAATTATCTACCTTCGAAAACCCGCAAAGCTGCAATAAAACTCGCGGCGAACATGTTCGCCAATTTCGCCTGTGCCAATACCAGATGGGGAACAGTTGACGTGCAATCAACGTCTTACACGCTATGACGCATACAACTGCCACGCGCCAGTTCGGGCAACGACGGTTTGGACGAAGACGTTTTTTGCAACTGATGGCTGGCCTGGGCATCAGCACAGCTTCCACATTGGCTTATACCCGAATCCTCGAACCACGCTGGGTGGATGTGGAGCAGATCCCACTCCATATCCCGAATCTGCCCGCAAAGTTGGTTGGCAAACGGATCGCGCAACTCTCCGACATTCATCTCAGCCAATACTTTAGCCCCGAACGTTTGCAGCAGGCGGTCGCAACCATTGGTGAATTAGCACCGGATTGGCTCTTTTTAACCGGTGATTATGTCGGTGATGATGCGCAGGCAGCCGAAGGGCTGATCGATCCGTTGCGGCAGTTGACGATGCCCATCTACGCCGTATATGGCAATCATGATTACTGGTCGAACAATCGCATCGTGCGCGCCATGCTGGCAGAGACACCGGTCCAAATCCTGCGCAACGAAGCGGCCCCGCTGGCCGATGGCTTATGGCTGGCCGGGGTGGATGACGTTTGGAGTGGCCGGCCCGATCTGAACGCGGCGCTGCGCGATGTGCCGGCCAACAACACTACACTGTTGCTCGCCCATGAACCCGATTTTTTTGATCGAGTCGTCCAGCAAGCCGCGCCCGTGGCAGTCCAGTTTAGTGGTCATAGCCACGGCGGTCAAGTGCGACTGCCTAGCCGCCAGGTTGGCGAAGATGGTTTACACAGCTATGCCCCGATTTTGCCCCGGCATGGCCGTCGCTACCCGATTGGTTTGCGCAGCATCGGTGATCAACAGGTTTATACCAATCGCGGCTTAGGGGTTTGGCCTGTGCCATTTCGGCTTAATTGCCGACCAGAGATTTCGCTTTTCACGCTATTGCCACGCGCCTAGCGACCCGCTTGGCTTGGAAGCCACCCTACTGCGTTTTGCGGCAATCTTGCGTAGAATGAGTCGTAACAGCAAAAACATGGGCAGGACGGCAGATTTATGGGTTTTTTGCTCACTTGTTTGACGTATGCTGTGCATTGTGGTAGACTTTACACATATTTTAAAGCTATCCTGCCAACTTATTTCTGCCCAAATGAGTGAGTAGCGAGCGTAGCCTCGAGCGTAAGCATTGTGGCTTACACATAGGGGTTTATCATCAGTACTGGAAATTAAAATGAATTCAAAACGAATGCGAAGTGGCGCCATTTATCTGCTCTTAGTTGCAGCACTGGGCGCATTCCTCTATGCATCGCTTATGCGGCCCAATGGTGTACCCGCAACAGCGGCCAACATTGGCGAGGTAGCGCGCTTGATCCGTGATGGTGAGGTTCAACAACTCATCGTCAAAGAAGATAAAGTCACCGCGATCAAAACTGATGGCGAAGAGATTTTATCGCGCAAGGAAACAAGTGCGGGCATCGTTGAAACATTGCGTAATTTGGGCGTAACCAGCGAAGAATTAAGCGCGCTCGACCTCCGGGTGGATGAACCGAAGTGGTGGGAAAATTGGAGTGGCATTCTGCTCGCACTCTTGCCACTGGTTTTGCTGGGCGCATTCTTCTTTTTTATCTTGCGCCAAGCCCAGGGCGCTGGCAACCAGGCGTTTAGCTTTGGTAAAAGCCGCGCCCGCATGTTTACCGGTGAACGCCCGAGCGTCACTTTTGCCGATGTAGCTGGCAGTGAAGAAGCCAAACAAGAGCTCCAAGAAGTCGTAGAATTCCTCAAAGAGCCAGAAAAATTTGCCTCGCTCGGGGCACGTATCCCCAGGGGTGTGCTGCTGGTTGGCCCGCCTGGCACGGGTAAAACTTTGATGGCCAAAGCCGTTTCTGGTGAAGCCGGCGTGCCTTTCTTCAGCATCTCTGGTTCGGAATTTGTGGAGATGTTTGTTGGTGTGGGCGCCAGCCGCGTGCGCGACTTGTTTGAACAGGCAAAAAAGAACTCGCCTTGCATTATTTTCATCGATGAGATCGATGCGGTTGGTCGCCATCGCGGTGCGGGCCTGGGTGGTTCGCACGACGAGCGCGAGCAGACGCTGAATCAGATTTTGGTGGAGATGGATGGTTTTGACACCGATACCAATGTAATTTTGGTTGCCGCCACCAATCGCCCGGACATTCTGGACCCCGCCCTGTTACGCCCCGGCCGTTTTGATCGGCGCGTAACGATGGATGCGCCAGACTTGAAGGGCCGGCGTGCCATTCTTGATGTACATGTGCGCGGCAAACCACTGGCCGCTGATATTGATCTGGATGTGATTGCCAAGCAAACGCCTGGCTTTGCTGGCGCCGACATTGAGAATTTGGTCAACGAAGCCGCCATCTTGGCCGCGCGCCGCAACCGCCGCTCGATCAGCACCGACGAAATGCAAGAAGCGATCGAACGCGTGATTGCCGGGCCAGAACGCCGCAGTCGCTTGATCACGCCCAAAGAGAAAGAGATTATCGCTTATCACGAAGCAGGCCATGCCGTGGCAATGCACTTTTTGCCCAACCATGATCCCGTCCACAAGGTGACAATTGTCCCCCGTGGTATGGCCGGTGGTTACACGATGAGCCTGCCGGATGAAGAGAGCATGTTGATGACCAGCGAAAAGTTCCGGGATCAACTGGTCGCGCTGTTGGGTGGGCGTGTGGCAGAAGAGATTCGTTTTGCCGATATTACCACCGGCGCCAGCAACGATCTCGAACGGGTTAGCGGTCTGGCGCGGGCGATGGTGACGCAATGGGGGATGAGCCAGAAACTCGGCCCGATTCGCTATGGCGAACGCGAGGAGATGGTTTTCTTGGGTCGCCAGCTCAGCGAACATCGCAACTACAGCGATAAAGTTGCGCAGACGATTGATGAAGAGGTGCGCGTTTTGGTCGACGAAGCCCACCAACGTTGCCACGAACTATTACGAACCCACTGGGATAAGATGGTCGTCCTCGCCAATCGTCTGTTGGAAGTAGAAACGGTCAATGCGCCCGAATTCGAAGCCTTGATGCGCGGCGAAGAACCTGTCGAGCCAAGAGTACCGGGTAAAAAACTGCCCACCCGCGGCCCCAAGTTGGAAGAGCAGACACCTAAACGGGCCGATAATGGACTGGATCTGGGTGGCACACTGCCAGCCCCTGCATAAAGCAAGCGATCAATGACCAGTCAGCAGTGTCGATAGTACTGCTGACTGGTCACTGATTACTGATAACTGTCCCCTCATTGCTACCATGGAGTAATCTGGTGAAGCTGCCGGAGATTAAACCGTCGTTGAATGGAAAACATGAAGCCCCGCCGCCCCCTGCGAGCGGGGCTTTTATTGTACCACCGACCCGCACAACCTTTCCGACCGAACAGCCGCAACCGTCGCTGCCGACCTTTTTCTATCAGGTCAGTCGCTACCGGCTGGGCGGCATGCCGCTGTTGAATTGGGTGCGTTGGGCGTTGTTCTGCTGTGCGCTCATTTGGGCCAGTGGTTGGCTACCCGGCCGGTGGTGGGTAACGGGTGCTTGCATGGCATTGCTGCTGCTATCACTTACTATCCAGATGCAGCTGCGCAGGCGCGATTTTGTCAGTTTTCAAGCAACCGCCTTGCCAACCACACCGCAGAGCTTGCTGAATCCGGCGCATAAACTGCCAATCTATGCCACAGGTCTCTTTAGTGTGGAGAATAAGTATCAGCGCTACACTTGGTTGCCCGGCTTCTATCGCACCTTTGCTACACGCGAACATGCCCTACTCTGCCAAGTGGCGGCCCGCAAATTTCTACAGGTGGCGGAATGGCCAGAAAGTGAAACCGGTCTCTGGTATGTTTTCTTTATGCCCAGCGCTATCAAACAGATCCACTGGGGCGAGCTGCGCTTTGGCAAAACTGTGCGACCAGCAATTGCGATTACATACCAATTGACCATCCCCAAGCAGGGCCGGGCGCGCAAAGATGCCACACGCGCAGAAACCATCTTCCTGGCCGTCCAAAATAAAGCAGATGGCCACACCCTTCTGGCCGATCTATGCTTTGATGCGCCGGCTGAAGCATTGAGCCACCTAACTGCCCCCGCATCTAGCCGCCGATGATGCAACAGCTATCCACCCATTGCACAGAACCGTGGCGGGCAGCGATTGGAATTGTGCGCCTGGTCCGCTTAAGCAACTCGATCCCGGCCAGTATTCTCGTATTGATTGGCGCTTACCTGGCCGACGGCTGGCCGCTGGCGCCAGCCGCTTGTTACGCCGCCGCGGCCATGTGGTGTGTCACCGCATTCGGCTATGCGAGCAACGATTATTTCGACATCCACGAAGACAGCATTAACAAGCCGGATCGGCCCCTGCCCAATGGCGCCGTGCCCACGAGCAGTGCCGCCGGGCTAGCGATTGGCTTGGGGTTGGGGGCCATCCTGTTCAGCCTGCATCTTGGACGACTGCCCACCGTAGCCGCGCTGGTCGTGATGGCGTTGCTCACCCTCTACAATCTACGGCTCAAGGCAACCCCGGGCGGCGGCAATTTGTTGATTGCGCTCTTAGCTGGCGCAACATTGTTGGTGGGCAGTGTCGCCGTGCGTGGTGTCCATGGCGACGCGCTTGCCGTCGTTTTTCTGCCGGGCTGCGTCCTGGCCACGTTTGTCGCCGCGCGCGAAATCCTGAAAACGCTTGAAGATGTCGAGGGCGATCAGCGGGCGGGTAAAGCGACAGTTGCCACGCAATTGGGCGCGCCCGGTGTTGTACGGATCGTGGGTTTGCTCAGCACGCTGACCATCGCCCTGAGCCTGCTTCCGGTTGTTTGGCTGGGTTATTCCAACGCCTATTTGTTCACCATCAGCCTGGGCGTCAGTTTGCCATTAGTATTCACCACGTTCTCGCTTTGGCACGATGCCAGCCCGCAGCGCGTCAGCTATTGCCTGGCCTTGCTCAAGGGCAGTTATTTCGCCGGTATCTTGGCGCTGCTGCTCAGCTAGAGCAGTATTTTGGCTCACGCAGAGACGCAAAGGGCGCAAAGAAAAGCCGAGGGCTTTGTAATCGATATGGCAATCGTCGGTCATCACAACTTTTAGCTTCAGTTACATCTAGTCAACGAGTATTTCTTTGCGTGAGAACTATGCACCAACTAACCTTTCCCGCTAATTTTCTTTGGGGTACAGCCACTTCTGCCCATCAAGTAGAAGGTGACAACCGCCTGAATCACTGGTGGGATTTTGAGCAGCAACCAGGCGCGATCTGGCATGGTGACAAAAGCGGGCTGGCCTGCGATTGGTGGCGTGATGCCGAGCAAGATTTTGATCGGATGCAGCAACTGCATCTGAACAGCCACCGCCTGAGCATCGAGTGGAGCCGGGTCGAACCAGCGCCAGGCGTCTTTGATCACCAGGCGCTGGACCGCTACCGTGAGATGCTGGGCGGACTGCGGGCACGGGGTATCCGACCGTTTGTCGGGTTTCATCATTTTACCCACCCGCGTTGGTTTGAACGGCTGGGGGGTTGGGCGAATCCAGCGTCGACGGTGCGCTTTCAGAAATATGTCCACACCGTGGTCGCCGCCCTGGGTGATCTGTGCACCGATTGGCTGACATTGAATGAACCACTAGTCTTTCTGGCGCAAGGCTGGTTCCGCGGCATCTGGCCACCGCAGCAGCAAGATTTTTTTGGGGCCTTGAAGGTCTTTCGCCACCTGCTCTATGCCCACGCCGCCGCTTATCACACCGTACATGCCCTCCAGCCACAGGCACAGGTGGGTTATGCCAGTGCTTTCCGGCTTTTCACCCCCCTGCGCGCCGACCAGCGGCTGGATCGCTTTGCGGCGAAGCTCAAGCGCTACTTGTTTGATCAGCTTTGGATCTGGGCCACAGTGGATGGCAAGATCAGGCCGCCACTAGGGTTGGGGCAATATTATCACCCGCTGGCCAATAGCTTCGACTTCATCGGGATCAACTATTACACGCGTGACCTGGTGCGTTTTAGCCCGAATCCGCTCACCCTCTTTGGCAACCAACAATTTTCCGCGGGCGCCGAGCTTTCGGACAATGGCCGACATGGCCCCTATAGCGAATATTATCCGGCTGGTATTTACCAACTTTGCCAGACAATGCGCCCGCTGGGCAAACCGATCTATATTACCGAAAACGGCTTGCCCGATCGTGATGACGACCAGCGACCGCGTTGGCTGCTCGGCCACCTCCACCAAGTACATCGGGCCATCCAGGCGGGGTGCGATGTGCGCGGCTATTTTCATTGGACGCTGGTCGATAACTTTGAGTGGTCGGAGGGATGGGGGTTACGCTTCGGGCTTTTCGACCTGGATCCACAAACCCAGCTGCGCACAGCGCGGCCCAGTGCGCAGCTCTACGGCACAATCGCCGAGCAGAATGCAATGCCCAGTGAGCTCTTCGCTCAATTTGCACCAGCTTTGCACGCGCAGCTTTTTAAGCCGTAGTAGGCAGATGCGCCTCCAACCAGCGTGTCAGATCATCGAAGACCATGGCGCGGTCCAGATCGTTGTGCGATTCGTGAAAGCCGCCCGCATACTCGATCCAGGTTTTGTCGGCAATGCTAACTGCATCGAAAAAGGTACGGCTGCCGCGGATGGGCACGAGAAGGTCGGCGACACCGTGGTAGAGCAATAACGGCAGGCGCAGATCAGCTGCGTGCATTTGCGTCCAGACAATGGCGGTACGAATCGCTTGGTCCAGGCGCGGCGTGCCGATGGCGTGGTTTAGCGGATCTTGACGATAGCGCTGCACCTCGACGGGGTCACGTGAAATCGTACGGTCATCCAGCGCCGTTTTAATGGGAAAGTCTGGTTTGACACGCAAAAGCACAAGCGCCGCCAACCGCAGCATAGGCGATAGATTGGCTTGGGCGAGCAGCGGCGCCGAAGCAATAACTCCCCGCAATCCTTCTGGATATTGCAGCGCATAGTTGAGCGCAATCAAGCCCCCCAAGCTATGACCAAAGAGAAAATAGGGGATTTCAGGTGGCTGACCGGCATTTGCCGCCACCGTGGTCGCGACAAATGCGCGCACGTCATCGCGCAATTCGTCCCAGGCGTCGACATGACCACGTGGCCCGGGCGAGCGACCATGGCCGCGTAAGTCGAAGTTGTGGACCACATAGCCCTTGGGCACGAGGTGATCGATCAGGTAGTTGTAACGTCCACCGTGTTCACCAAAACCGTGGATAAGCAGAATGGCCGCACGGGCGGCCCCATCAGGGCGCCACGATTGGCGGTACAATTCCATATTACCGGCGCCAGAAAATTTCTGCTCAACGTGCTGCATGGTTAGCTTCCCAGGAAGTTACTTGGACGATTGATTTTGCTCGTCCAATTGTATCATAAATGGCGCAATGCTTGGGAAATTTTCCACAGATCATAAATGAAGTAAGTTAGCATGGCGCCACGGACGGCCTCAACTAGGAGCGGCAAAATGCGCACTCATTTCGGCATCTAGTTGCGCCAGGAGGAAATTATCCTCATTTTGTTGCGCAATCTGGCGGACATGGGCAAAATAGACGGCCGCTTCGTCCCAGCGCGCTTGGGCACGACGCACCTGGCCGAGCGTAAAGAGGGCATAGGGATAACTTTGCGGCTCTTCTTGTTCCAGCGTCCGCTCGGCATAGTGCTGGGCCTGCGCAAAATCGCCCATTTCGAAGTAGACAGTAGCCAGGTTTGATGTGTTCTGGGCGATCCAATAGGAATTTTTGCGCGCCGCGAAGAAAGCAAGCGCGCGCAACGCCGGCTCGTGCGCGGCGGCAAACTGCTTAAATTGCACATAGACCGCGGCCAGATTGCTGCGTACTTCCTCGCTACGCACGCGATCTCCACTCGTTTCATAAAAAGCCAACGCCTGTTGATGGTAGTGAATGGCATTGGCAACATCGGCTTGATGGGTGGCCAAAACGCCGAGATTACGCTGCACCAGAGCAATGCCTGCTTGATCGTTCAACATTTCCGCCGCGGCGAGCGCGCTCAGATAATGTTGGCGGGCGGCGCTATAATTACTGGTCGTTTCTTGAATGGCGCCTTCCAGATTTTCCAAACGATAGCGCGCCAACAAGGCTTCGCGCCGGGCGCTGTGCAGCTCGCGCCGTTGGATAAAGATCGTCCCGCGCTTGGCATGCAGCCAGGTGTTCTGCTGCAGGAGCCGCGCCGCAGCCGCCAGGCCGGTGCCATAACGCACGAGGGCGGCATCGGTTTCCCCTAAAGTCCGCAAGGCGTCGCCGCCAACCAGCGCCGTGGCTACAACCAAGTCATCCGCAGTGGTCTTGATCGGCTCCAGTTCTTCTAAGGCTTGCGCCGATTGGCCGCACAGTTGATAAAGTTCGCCGCGCAACAGACGCAGCGCGTGCGCGGTAGTTTCAGTCAGACGATGGCAAGAAATTTGTTGAAACACCGCCAAAGCCGCCGCCGCATGCCCGCGCTGAATTTCTTGCTGGCCAAAAGAGTGCCAAAGGTCAATCGCTGCTTCTGGCTGATCGGCGCGCTGATAATGATAGATGGCGGCCGTATATTCACCGCGCGCGGCGCGAATCTGACCCGCCTGACGGTGAAGTTCCTCGCGCTTTTCGACTGAAAGCTGGTTATAGATGACGTCGCCCAACGTTGGCAACAACGCCACGCCGCCATTGCCATCTTCCTGCACCAGCCGATAGTCGATGAGACGGTGCAACGGTGTGCGGCTCTGCGACTCGGCGGAGGCGGGCGATGTATCCTCCATCCAGGCATCATAGGGGGCAGGGCTGCGAAAGACCGAGAGCGCTTGCAGTAACGTGCGTTCAGACTTATCCAAACGCTGCTGTAAGCGCTGCCAGATGGGTGCTAGCGCGGGGGTGTGCGGCAACAAATCTAAAACATCGGCCAAGGTCGCCTGCGTCTGCGGGTGCATCACCGCGTACAAGGCCAAACAGAGGGCCAGCAGGCGCGGCATCCCCGCCGTATAGGCATCAAGGCGCGCCAGGAGGTCCGGCGCAAAAGGTACACCGGCCTGCGTCAACCATTCAGCTGTCTCGACACCGCTCAAGCGGGTTAACCGCTGGACAAGATCGCAGGCGAGCACGGCGCGTTGCCCGATCAACAACAGCGGCGCATGGCCGTGTAACCCTTCCAGAAAAGCCAGAAACTGGGTGTGTTCTAGCGGCTCAGTTTCGATATCCGGCGGACGCAAGAGGTCAACTTCATCGAAACAGAGCAGAGGGGGCGCGGCCAAACTGGCTAGATCGGCGCGGGTTAATTCCAAGGCCAGGTTGGCATCTTTGATCACCCCGCCCTGCGCAATTAATTGCAGCCAAAGCTGCGAAGCCCCCTGTTGCTGGAGAAAATTGCCCAGCGCGAAGACCAGGCTGGTTAGCTGATCGTTGAGGGTAAAACGGACCGTAAACCAAAAGACTGCTGGTGTCGGCCAGCGTTCGGCCAGCGCCACCCCCACGGTGGTTTTCCCAATCCCGCTGGCGCCGCACAAATAGACCGACTGTCCCGCGCGCAGTGCAGCCCAAGCTTCGTCACACACGGCGGCGCGGCCGATCAGGGCGGCGTGTAAAACCGGCTGTTCCATGTGTAACGTGGGTTGCAGCCGCAACAGCAGCAACTGGCCCAAACGCGGCAGCGCTTCACGCAGATGGCGGTCGTAGGTGGCGCGCGAGACGTGCAGAACGCCGCCGTAAATTTCCGCCTGATTGCGCGGCAGGGCAAAGTGCCGATGGAAATAGGCGAGATCCAACAGTAAATAGGAATAGGAATCGCATAAACCGCGCTCTTCTTTGGCCTGCAAGGCTGTTTGCAGCAACAGGGCTTGGGTAGCGGGCAGCGGCCCTTCCCACAAGGTGATGGCGGCTTCGGCTAAAACCCGGCAGAGCGCAGCGCCCCGCCCCAGGTTGGTGGTGGCAGCGGCCTGACGCTGGAGGGCGGCGCCCAGAAAGTAGGGTTGCGCGAGCGGTGATTGCTCACCAATCAGCGCCGGGGCATGATAGTGTTCAAGCGCGAATTTCAGTTGGTCGAAAAAGGTAGCTGGAGCATCAATCGGGTTACGACTGCTGGGGCTTCGATTAGAGTGCGACATGAGCAGGATGTTTTTATTTTCTTCTTAAGCCTTGGATATGCTTACGATTCTCTGTAAGGGTTTCGCAAGCATTTGTGCGCAGGAATCGGCGGCCGCCAACGATTAATAGAGTAATATAACGTTGTCAGCTGGCGACGATCATCACAACCGACCATTTTGCTGATCACAAAATGGCATTGACGCAACCCATTGTCACAGACCGACTCAGTGCTCAAATAAAGGAATCAAATCATGCAACAGAGATGCGTCTCCACCCAACGCAAACGTGGACCCGGCAACATCGGTTCCACTGGTGATTGAATCAAGAGTAGCGCAGTGCCATGCTGGCTGGATCAACCAGGTTAGTAACTCATGTTACGCACTGGGCACCCAGAGGGTACCCGCGGCATCCTGCCGGCCTGCCGCCAGGGATGGCGGCGTTCCCAGTGCGTAACATCACTTAGTAAGTAATCGTCGAAAATAAGAGAGATTGGCGAGTAGAGATTGGCAAGGCACAATCTCTACTCTCGCCCTCAACAGAGTCATTGGTTATTCATCATGCCACTACCCAATCTACCCCTTATTTCTGGACGCTGACTAAGCCATACGGCGGCGAGCGATGGGGTAGACCGGATCATTACGCTGTCTACCTTACTAATTCGCCTGTTTAGCTTTTTTCTGCTTATCCATTCGTCTGTTTATCTATTTAGTGTACAACATACGCGCTCAATTCTACAATTCATTGTTTTTAGAGGAGGTCGATTTACCTGTCGCAGGAGAAGATGGGTAGATAGGGAAACAGGGAAACAGGGAAACAGGGAAGTGTCACCTATCTACCTATCTACCTGTCTACCTGTCTACCTGTTTACCTATCTACCTGTTTACCTATCTACTTGTCTACCTGTTTCCTTGTTTCCCTATCTACTTGATAAGACGCCAGTGAGGTGGAGCGGAACAACTTAGTCGCTGTTTACCCCAACCGCAATGCGGTGTTTCGGCGCGGGCA
>JBBRVA010000161.1:0-12106 GCA_038247295.1 Caldilineales bacterium
GGTTTTGTCTTCGTGCTGCAAAACATCCTCTAGCAATGCTTGTTGGCGAAATTGGCGTTGGATGATCATCGCAGCCTTGACATCTAACCAACCGCGCTCAATCGAGATTACCGGCTCACGCCCTTCTGGCGCATCGCCGCCCAGTTGGTGCGCCAAGTTTTGTAATTGCAGGGAAAACTGGGCTCGTTGTTCGGCATAACTTTTGACAAGCAGCTTTAAGCCCCGATTTTTGATCTGTTCGGCTGCCTTATAGAAACCTTTATCACTCTCCATACACATCTTAATCAAACGATTCAGCGTCTTAACCGCTTGATTGGCATCGACTCTGGTATCCATTGTATCTACTGTCACTAGTCTCCCCCTTTATTGAAGATGATTGACAAACGATCAACGCCGAATGTTTACCGTCTGCTGTCTACCGGTTTACTTGCTTAATAGCGAAAGATCGCCGCCAGCGGTGCGCCGTTGGGCATTTCGGTTGAATCTAATACATAGACGGCGCCACCGTTCAGAAGCGTGTGGACCGCGACAAAATCCAACAGCTCTTCAGCACCGGGCTGGGCTTCATCGTATAACTCAACACGGTTGGCGTCGGCATCGAAATGGCCCCAGCGCTGGGTTCCGACGGTTGTAAAGAGTGTGTCAATGCGCTGAAAGTAAGCGGCAGATACAATCTCTTCCAGCGTCTGCCCCGCCCGCGCATCACTGTTGCCCACCAGATGGTGATAAGCGTCCAGTGCGTCGCCGCGTGCCTGTTGAAAGATCGGTTCGACAAGTGGCCAGGCCTGGGCATGCAATTCTTCCAGGCTAAGCGTGTCCACATCTTTCTCCACGCCATCTTCCAGCAAGAATTTGTATTCATTGGCCTGGCGGTAGATACCTTGTAAGACTTCAAGGCCAGCTAAGACCAATGGTACACCGTCACCAGTCGGTATAGCGCTACGCACGCCATCATCCAGGTGCTGGAAAAAACGCAGAATATTCTGCTTCTGGATCGCCGCATCGCCTTCATCACCGCTGCCAAAGAACATGGCGTTGCGGTCACCGGATGGGCGATTTTGGCCCGTGCCAGTATGGAATTGGAGCGAGGGTTCGAATTCATCGTAGCGCAATTCATCATCCAGGCTTTTCGGTGTATCATCAGCCAGTTCGGTCGCGCTCAGGCTAAAGCGCGACCCTTGATAGAGACGCACACCGCTTTGATTGAGGGCTAAAAGGTAGAAGCTACCCTCGCCGCTCAAGAGCGGTAGCAAAGGCTTAACATGGAAGCGTTCGCCCACCACCACAAGTTCCTCCAGATCCAACGGCACGCGAAATGTAGCCAGATCAGTGGCGTCGGACGAAAGAAATAATGCCAACCCTGTGCTCTGCTGTTGCCAAAAGGGGCTATTCTCCACTAATGCCTGGGCTGGGGCCAGCAGTTCACGGGCATTGGGCGTACGTTCATCCAGGGCAACCAATTGTGCCTCGGCTTCCGCCAGCAGATTTTTGAGGCGGATAGGTCCCTGCTGCGTATCGACGCCTTTGCGGTAGGTGGGCATAAAGATAGAAACACAAGGACCGCGCTCTTCGGCTAAGAGAGAAGCTAATGCTGCTCTGGTAAATAGATCGCTCTGTTTTTCGACTAGACTCATTTTGTTTCTCCTGAAGAAAGTCGCCGTTCTGGGAGGTAACAGAACGGCGACTTCAAGCATAGGAAGAATCTCGCGCAAAGCCGCAAAGAACGCCAAGAAAAACTAGAGAACTTTATAACCTTTGTGTCCTTTACAGCCCTGTCAGAGAATCTTCACGTGCGTAAGTGCTGCTGTCTACAAGGTATCGACTGCCTCTTTGCCGGTCTGCTTCAAGTTGTCTATTGTCTGCTGTGTAGTCTGCTTCAAATCAGAGGCAGCCTCTTGCACGGCGTCTTTGGCCCGTTGCTGAACATCATGGGCTAAGTTTTGTGCGTTATCGAACAGCCGGTCGCGCGTATCGCCCATTACACGACTCTCGGTTTGCGTAGCGGGTAAAGACAAACCCAACAACGTACCTACGGCCAAGGCGGCAAGGCCAAAAGGCACTGGGTTGCGTTGCAACGTACGCCCCATACGGTGGACTCGGCTACGCGAACGATAGCCCCTTTGCCCTTGTCGGCCATACTGGGGTTGATATTGATTGCCATAGTACGACTGAGTTACTTGCGGACGGTCGTGACCGGTCAAGTGGCTCACTTTGTCGCGCACGTAATCGCCCGTCTGCTCGGCCTTTTCTTGCACTTGATGGCCCAGTTCGCTAGCCTTGTCTTTTACCTGATCCACAATGTCCGACGCACTCTCCTGGGCAGAGTGCAATGCTTCACTCATGCGGCCACGGCCAGATTGTTCGTCTTCACCTTCAACGGGGGCTACATAGCCGCTGGCATAGGCCGTATATGCGCTGGGTGCCACCGTGGCTGGATAGACACTGGCGCCGCTACGATAATTGTAATCATCGGCATAACTGGGTTGATCAAAGGCGCCGTATCGATCCTGATAACGAGTGCGCTCGACGGCGCCCTGCTCATTAGAACTGCTCAAGGCTTCGACCAAGAGCCAACCAAGCCCCAACCCCACCAAAGCCGATGGGATCGGGTTGCGGCGCATAATCTCGATCGCAGCTAGCCCCATATGGGCCGAGTCGGTTTGCAGATAGCTCATAATTGAATTGCTAGTATCAGCCACCACACTGCGCACAGTCTCTTGGGCGTGCTCTTTCAACCGTTGCGGATCCAGACGCTCCTGAATCTGGTTGATCTTCTCGCTCATTTCCTGGCGCGTCTGTTCAATATCGGCCTTAATTTCTTCCGACGATTTGTTTTCATCACTGTCGTAATCGGCCGTGGTATTACCTAAACTATAGGCGCGTTCACGTTCTGCTCGTGCTAATTCAGCTCGCTCGCGTTCGGCTCGTTCATCCCATTCCGCATTATCAATGCGGCCGGTATAATCAGTCATTCTGCCACGATCCTGTGTCATTGTAGTTGCTCCTTTGCCCACTCAGTGCTCTCTTTGATCGACTCAACCGTCTTCTCGGGTACAAGGCTTAGCCGCTGGAGCATGCTGCGACCACTCTGCAGCAAGATAGCGCCAATGATGATCACAACCAGGCCAACAATTAAGGCAGACAGCCACAAGTCCATCACATTGGCCAAAGCCACAATCGCGGCAATAATCAGCCCAATTAGCCCCGCATAGGCCAACATGCCACCAGCGACCATAAAGACAACGCTGCGTGTCGCTTTAGAAATTTTCCCCACCGTCTCGGTGCGGGCCAGTTCCACCTCTTTGCGCACCAATGTCGTCATATCGGTGGTTAACGCAGTGAAAAGCTCACCAAGCGACGTTTCGCCGGCTGGACGCGCCGTACTGCCCCCAGTGCGTTCATATTCATCGCTTCTTGTTCTTTCTCCAGCCATCTTTGCTCCTCCTTCTAACCCGAAAGTCGATGTAAACCCATAAGTTCGGATGTCGTTGCCCACATCGACTACTTACATCAGCTTGACGATTAAATTTCTTCAGCTACCTGGATATTTTGTGGCGCCGGCGATTCAAAATCCATTCTGGCAACCGCATCATCGGTGCTGTGTTTGTAAGGCCGCTGTGGTTGGTTGTAGTTATTATAACGATTGGTCGCGCCATAAGTGCGGCTTTGTGCGCTGGAGCTCTTCAGAAAACGCGCCAGCAGAAAACCGCCAGCCAACGCACCCGCCACGAAAAGTTCTGGCTGGCGTCGCGCCAGATTTTGCGTCTCGCGCCACAATTCGCTAACATCAGCCGTTTGTAAATAATTGGAGAAACGCTCGATCTGGTCGGCTGCACCTTGCGCATATTGGGCAATCATGGCATTGTCCTGCTCTTGCAATTGGTCGCCTGTTTGGCGCAGCGCACCAGCAATCCCACCCAGTTGATCGGCGGCGCGTGACTTTTGTTCATCCAAGGTAGATTTTGCCTGACGTTTGGCTTCACCAACGCCTTCGGTTACTTTCTGCTTGGCCTGCTCGGTCAAATTACTGGCCGCTTGGCGGGCCTGACCCACGGTTTCTTGGACAGCCTCACTCACATTCGTGCTGCTTGTCCCCCGGTTAGCGCTAAACTCACCGGCGGATTGGCCCGCCGATTGCTCAATAGTTTGACGAGTAGCATCTCCCGTATAACCGCTATTAGCGGTCAATTGATTAGCATATTCGGTTGTGCTCTGATTATTGTGCTCGTCCATTTTGCTCTTCTCCCCACTGTTGCCTGTTTGGTTGATTCGCGTATCCGCCTCATCATCGGCGTCCGCCGTTGTTAATCCCATCATGGCAGCGTCTGTATTCATTGTTTCGTCATCAATGGCTTCATCATCGAAGGCTTCATCATCAATAGCGTCGTCGCTGTCATCTAACATTTCATCATCTGTCATATCTTCATCAGCGAGGCCTGTGCTTTCCAACTCGGCGGTATCCATATCCTCGGTCTCGGTAAAGTCGGGATTTCCCACACTGGCGTCGTTCTGCTTGTTGCGTTTGCGGCGATTTTTCTTCGCCATGCAGTGCTCCTTTCAAAAAGCGAGTTACAGGTTTATTCAATCAATTCGCAGCCTGCAACTCGCTATCTAAAACCTTACTGATTTTGACCCCAGTACTGGCGCCACTCGGTATCCCAACCCGCGGTATTCGTCTCCGGGAAGGCATCTAGATCAAAAGCCGGTGCGTTTTCCAGTGTCTCTGGTTCTACATTCAGGATAATGTTGGCAACGGCCCGGTTTTCATTGGTTTCCGGCGCCGATTCAAAAAGGCTCAGCGGAATGGCAACCAGTTGATCGCCCAGGCCAAGGAAGCCCCCGAACGAGAGGACAGCGTAAGTGACATGGCCACTGCCCAGATCAACGAGCAAGTCGTTAATCTCGCCAATGTTGTCGCCATCAGCATTTTCGATGTTAAAGCCGATCAATTCACTCGCCTTAGCAAGCGATCCGCTAACAACATCTGTGCCGGTAATACCATTCGTGCCGGTAATGTCCAAACTATCGGTAAGTGCACCCAAGCTTGGATCACTCCAGAATTGGCGGAACTCGGCCTCGAAGTCACTGGCGTTCAAATCTGGCCAATCGGCATCATAACCAGGTGCATTATCGAGCGTCTCTTCGGCAATGTTAAAGACAATCACATTGTCATCCAGACCCAAGCCTGTGCCTGTTACGCCAGCAGTTCCCATTAGACCGGTAGTCCCTGTAATGCCAGCAGCGGACCGCAACGCTTGCAATGGCAAAGGATAGGTGTTGGCGCCAAAGCCAAGCAGACCGCCATATTCCATAGTCGCGAAAAGCACACGACCGTCACTCATATCGATAATCAGGTCGTTTAGATCACCAATATCTTCACCATTCAGGTTTTCAACATCGTAGTCCAGCAATTCCGACGCCCGCACCGTGCGACCCGCGGCGCCCAATACGCCCATCGTGCTGGTTGTGCGGCTCGTGCTTGTAACAGTTTCTGTGCTAGCGATCGTGCTCCCCGCGCCAGCGCTGCTCGTGCGGGTAGGCGTGGCATTGGCGCGCGGTGTGGCCGTTGCCTGAACGGATTCGGTGTCGGTCACGACAACGGTATCGGTTACCACGCGAGTCAAGGTGACAACAACAGTAGGCGTTGCGGTAGGTCGGCGCGTCGGTGTTGGTGTGGTGCCAGTTACTTGGACGCTCGCCACAACACCTTCAGTTTCGGTTTCCGTGGTCAACTCACTTGTATCTGTCAACACAACACTTTCGGTCGTTGTGCTTTGATCGGTCAGATTGGCTACGTCGGTCACCAATTCCGTAGCGGTAATGACGGTTGTCACCAAGTTCTGCGTAAGCACAACTGTATTGGTCGTCACCACAACATCCGTGGTCACCTCAGTGCCGGTGATCACCTGCGTATCAGTAATGACGGTAACATCCTGCGAAACCACTTTAGAATCATCAGTTGTGCCTTCGGTGCCGGTCACATCAGCCGCGTCGGCTAGCTCCTCTGTCACCGTGCTGATGGCGGTGGCTGCAACGCCAGCCGCTTCGGTGTCCGTTATATCTTCGCTGTCAGCAACCGTTGCTTCCGCCGCCGGTTCTAAAGCCGTGACCAGCGTTGGCGTTGCAGCAGTTGTGTCGGCAGACTCTGCGCCCGTGTCATCACCACCACAGCCACTTAGTACAAATATAAGTGCAGTGAAGATGCAAAGCAGGTATCGCTCTTTCTGGTTAATCCATCCAATCATTGGTATATCCTCCTCTACTGAAATTATGGGTCCTGATGAAGGCTTCGTCCGTGCTACGAAGCAAGTAAGTCGCTTGGCATTGATAAGTGAGGGCTAAAATCCGTAGCTTATCGTGGTTGAAGGCGTTTTATCCAGCAAGCATAAACTTCGTTTCAGTCCCTAAATATGTAAGCCATCAATGCAATTGCCTTTACACCGGCATTCCGTTGCCCCTATAGATAGTAGCGAAAATAAAGTAGGTACGCTATGGATAAGGGTATAGAATACAGGTATACATTCGAGTATATGTTGCCTTTTGTATATAAAAATCGCCATAGAAAATAGAATTCAACGAAAATAGCCAAATTTGCACCAAAGTATAAAATAGGAAAGTGAAGGCAGTTACGATCAGCAAGAATGTATCCACGTTTATACCTGTTGTGCGCCGTTGGCACATGAGATTGACGGCTAAAGTTGGTAGACTGGGTAGAAGCAACCGCTATCCTTGGATCAGGCTTGGATCAGGCAACGTAGCTCAGATAAACAATCCGAGATCCCCATTACCAAAAGGAACCCTTATGAAAAAAACACCATCAATCTTACTTTTGTTAGCCACTGCGTTATTTGTTGCGGCTTGTAATATCAATGTAGCTACGCCAGAAGCTACGCCAACTGCATCGCCAGTAGAATCTGCAACAATCACAACGACCACTGATATTACAGATACAATTAGCTTTACAGCGACAGCAACCGTAACCCCGCCAGAACCCATTAGCGTGACAGTGCTGATAACGCCTACAGCCACTGCGCCAATTACACCTACGGCAACCGCAATCACCCCAACCATTAGTGCAACGGCAACAACCAATGTTGCACCAACAGACGTGATTACAGTTGCGCCAGGTACAGGGATCTTTGACGCCATTGCCAGCATAGATACGCTGGACACCTTCAACTCTGCGCTAGTCGCCACGGGGCTGATTGCGGAGCTAGATGTGCCCACCCGTACGCTGACCATTTTTGCGCCGACGAATCAGGCTTTTGCGGCCCTGCCCACCAATTTGATGGAAAGCTTAATGGCTGATCCAGCCACACTGGCCAACGTGTTGCGTTATCATGTGGTCGTAGATCAAGTGACAACGGCTGACCTAGTTGGCTATGGCGCCGCTTTGACGGCGCTGGGCGAGACCGTGCCCGTGACCCAAACCGCCAGCGGGGCCGTGACAGTGGGCAATGCTACGGTTGTCCAGGGCGATATCGCAGCGGCAGACGGGTTAATTCACATTATTGACACTGTCTTGCTACCACCTTCGCTCATTACCGGCACGGGCACAATTACGAACACCGGCAGCAGTTCGATTGCACCAGCCACCGGCATTACCACAACCGGCAGCGTCACTGAGGTGCAGGTTGTTACCAGCGATGTGACAGGGTTGACGATTGCCCAGGTGATCAGCACCACGCCTGGTTTGGGCACGCTGAGTGTGGCCTTGCAGGCAGCCGGCATGACAAATTCACTGCAAGGCCCAGGGCCTTTAACCGTCTTTGCCCCCACGGATGAGGCCTTTGCCAGTTTGCCAGCCGGTGTGCTGGACACGCTTCTCAATAGCCCAACACAGTTGGTTAATATCTTGCAATACCATGTGATTGCCGATCAGGCATTAGCAGGGGATTTGACCCGGCTTGGGGCTGCACTTTCAATCTCCGGCCAGCCCATTACCATCACCGTGAGCACAGATGGGGTAGTGATAGCGAACAATGCCAGGATTATCCAAAGCGATATTCCAGCAGCCAATGGAACCATTCACATCATCGACGCCGTCCTAACCCCACCGGCGCAATAGTAGCGCACGTACTTAGACAAGACTGGTCAGGTTTTGCAACCTGACCAGTCTGTGGTTCGCTTTTAGAGATGGACAAAGGGTAGCAATGACGGTACTGCAAGCAGAAAGTAGAGCAGAGCAATCGATCTATGTCGATTCCTTGCAGGCTGCTCAGTTGGCGGAGTTGATCTATGTTGACGAGCAACAGCCTTGTTTTCGCCGCCAACGCCGCGGCAAGGGTTTTACGTACCGCCAAGAGAGTGGCGACTGCGTGCGTGATGCTGCGCTCTTGGCCCGCATCAAGGCACTGGTGATTCCGCCGGGCTGGAAAGATGTCTGGATTTGCGCCGATCCCAATGGCCATATCCAGGCCACCGGACGCGATGGGCAAGGTCGCAAACAGTACATCTATCATCCGCGCTGGGAAGCGGTGCGCAACCTGGCCAAGTTTAATCGCATGCTGGCCTTCGCCGAAGCGCTACCGATGATTCGCCAACAGGTGGCGCTCGATTTGCAAGCGCGTGTCCTCTCCCGTCAAAAGGTGATCGCCATTGTCATGCGGCTGCTCGACGAGACATTGATCCGAATTGGCAACCGCGAGTATGTGCGCCAAAATAACTCTTATGGCTTGACAACGCTGCGTGATAAACATCTGAAGCTTTCCACGCATGGCGCGCAACTCAAGTTTAAAGGCAAAAGTGGCGTCGAGCAGGCGATTGCGCTTGAAGACAAGCAGTTGGTGCGTCTGATCAAAAAATGCCAGGAATTGCCCGGCCAGCAACTATTTCAATCTCTGGACGAAAATGGTCAGCGTCAATCGATCCAGTCGAATGATGTCAATAACTACTTGCGTGCACTGACCGGTCAAGATTATAGCGCCAAAGATTTTCGCACCTGGGGCGGCACGCGGGCTACCATTCGCGCCCTCTATCTATTAGGACCGGCCCCCACGGCACGTGCTTGCAAGTTGAATATCAGCCAGGCGATCAAACAAGCGGCCCACGAACTGGGTAACACGGTAACGGTTTGTCGCAAATATTACGTACATCCCAAAATCCTGGTTGCCTATGAAGATAATACACTCTTTATGGCGATGCAACGCGCGGCTGAAGCATACACGCCTTCACCTACCGGGCTGGATATCGAAGAGCTAGCCGTCGTCAACATTCTACGCAGCCCAGACACCAGTCAGCCCCGGCAGCCGGCGCCGCATCTGAGCTGATGTACAAAAAGACCGCTATCGCGAAGATAGCGGTCTTTTTTACGATGCTAGCAACCCACCACTGGTAGTTCGACTCACTAATTTTTAGAATTTGTACACAGATCTATCCAGATTAACACAGATAAAAAACTAAAAAATCCGCGTCCAAATTCTAAATGGGCGCATCGCTAGTGTAGCATAACAGGTGTAGTCACCTCAGTTGTAGTCACCTCAGTTGTAGGTTTAGAAGCTGGGAGGCGCCGGAAGGTGTTAACCGCCAGCAGCAGCCCAATCAAGATGAAAATTGCGCCTAAAAAGAACGCCGCGCCAGGCAACGCAAAAGGCGCTCGCTCACTAATAAAGTAGCGGAAGACTTGGGTGGCGAGCAAAGGGCCAACCACAGCGGTCAATGCATTCAGGCTGGTAAGCGCTCCCTGTACAGAGCCTTGTTCATTGGCCTGCACATTCTGCGTAATGATCGCCTGGGCGCTCGGCAAGGAGATGCCACCAAAAGCGCCGATAAATGGGATAATGTACATCACCCAGCCAAAGGGCGCCAACCCATAGAGTACAAAACTAAAAGCACTAATCGCCAAGCCCACCAACAAGGAGCGACGTTCGCCAAGCCGGGGGACAATGCGGCCAATTAAGCCACCCTGCACCAAGCCAGCCGTCAGCCCGACAACAGCCAATGAAATACCCACATCACCGGGACCCCAATCAAAGCGGTAGCCGGTGTAGTAAACCCAGGTGCTCTGCAAAGCATTCTGCGCCAAATTCGTCAGCACGATCGTAGACGCTAGCGCCAGCGCAATTGGATAGCGCCCCAACTGGGTAAGGGAGCCGACCGGGTTGGCGCGGCCCCAGCTAAAGGCACGCCGGTTTTCGAGCGATAATGATTCTGGTAGTACGAAGTAACCATAGAGGACATTCATCAAGGTGATACCCGCCACGACCAGAAATGGGATACGCAGGCCCACATTGCCCAACAACCCGCCCAATGCCGGACCAATAATGAAGCCCAACCCAAACGCCGCCCCCAAAATGCCAAAGTTCTGCGCACGCTTCTCCGGCGGGCTAACATCGACGATGTAGGCGGTTGCGGTCGTAATATTGGCCGCGGTGATGCCAGCAATAACGCGGCCAATGAACAGCCAAGCCAAGCTTGGCGCAAAGGCCAGCAGTAGATAATCGAGTCCTGCGCCGAGCAGCGAGATCAAGATCACAGGGCGGCGACCATATTTATCGGAAAGGCTGCCCAAAATTGGAGCAAATAAAAATTGCATCAGTGCATAAACGGCGATCATAATGCCATACACAGTGGTGGCATTTTGCAGATCGTTGCCGGTAAAGCTCTGAATTAGTTTGGGCAGCACTGGAATGATCAAGCCAATGCCAAGCACGTCGAGCAGCAATGTAACAAAAATAAAGCCAAGTTTCGGTTCGCGTTTATTCATCCCTTGCACTCCAACAAAAAGTTGTAAGATTTTAATGGCTTGGATCCAACCTCGTCGTTTGCCAATGATCCACCCTATTATTTATACGGCAAGCCGTCGCGGCGATGCGGTACAACAAGTTTTAAACTCGTTGTACATTCCCCCCGCTGATCCACCCTATTATTTATACGGCAAGCCGTCGCGGCGATACGGTACAACGAGTTTAAAACTCGTTGCACATTTGCACCGCTGATCCCCCGTATTATACGGTAAAACTGTGGTGACGTGTAGCGAGCAAGCGACTAAGTTGCGTTAATTCGTTTGTCAAGCAGGGCCATTTAAATCAGCGGCAGGTTGGACGGGCAGAAGATTGGGCATGCAGGGTAATGACGAAGTAGAGGGTTATCGAGTATAAGCACCAGGTTTGGTTGTCAAACACTCGTCGATTGGGGTACTTCTTCAGAGTTTGCCATCAGCGCCGCGTAGTGGGCATCATAACGTTCGGCCACCGTGGCCAGGTAGCCAGCGAAACTATCCCAGGTGCGGGCCATGTGCGACCGTGTTTCGGCGACGGTGGCATCTTCACGCCCCTGGCGGGCTTGCCACAAACTACGTAAGATATGCCACGGGCTGGTAATAATCTGGGCAGCAAGTTGGCGCAGTGGGCTGGAGCCCACTGCGTCCAGTACTTCTTCTAGTGCTAACACCGCCTGCGGCACCTGCTGTGGATTATCTAGATAGCCCATCCGCATCATATGCTCGAGCAAAAAGGCACGCTGCCAGTAATAGGTGAGCACATCGATGGATTTCTTAACCGTGAGAAAATAGAGGATTTTGCGCACCAGACGCAAAATCAATTCGAAGAGCATGTTCAATCCGGCGAGAATACAGCCGCTCACGCGGTCCATCAAGCTGGTAGAAACGTGGTTAATCGCACGCTCTGCGGTGGGTTGTAATGGATACCGACGCCGGCGCGCAATGGCACTGGGCATACGCCGGCGGAAAAATGTTTCGAAGAGAGAATCGATAAAAGGGACCGGAATAAGCACGGACAAACCAGCCAACGTAGCATCGGCATAGATGGCCCAGTCAAACGGCGGGGGCGCTAATTTTTCAGGCGACATAGTTATCCTATGGATCGGGTTGGTTGGTTATTTATCAGGTTGATCCGTGTACATTTATACGCAACAACAAGCATTGTCGTTTCCATAAATGGAACGCCATGTAAAATTACATGGCGTTCCATCAAACATTATAGGTGAGCACTAGGCGGAAAGCGGGCTCAGACAGGTAACTTAAACCTTGGCGCGTGCTTCATTCCAAGCATGCTTGACAGCATCTTTGAAATTTTCCCAGGTGCCTTGGTTGCGCTCTTCCCAATGGCTGCGAGCATCGGCCTCGACGGCGTTCCAATCACGGTCA